>CAVJMX010000050.1:0-18931 GCA_963650795.1 Bacteroidales bacterium H4 | reverse complement strand
ACTTTGATGCCTACGGATTGTTCCGTGCTCCGCACTCCCACAATCCTACCCAATATTCGCATATCGTGGGATTATCATCCCACTTTTATGCTCATATCGGGGCGGGTCCTAAGGTCTTTCAACCACTTATGAGCAAGCTCATGTGGTTTTAGACCTTTTGACCCTGGCATCTTACAATATATTTAAGAAGAAAAGGGTGTGGTATTCTGAGGAATATTGCACCTTTTTTAATACTTTTATTGGCAAAGCTTGACTAAATTTACGAATCTTCTGCTACCAGTCAGGAGCTGTCCGCACAGGCAATCTCTCTGGACGAACTGATCAGCAAGTTTATCCTTCCTCAGGAATAAGCTGGATTGAGAAAGATATAATTACAGATCAAAAATAAAACACGAAGCGCAGGTATCGGCAATGGTGCCTGCGCTTTTGTATGTAAAGAAAGTGGACAAGGCTGCCCGAAATGGGATATAATTACAGAGATACAGATGAAATAAAAAGGTATATGAAATGAGGTAACCATGGGAATGGATCAGGAACAGACACCCCACAAGCGCCGGGTGCGTTATAAAGGAAAATATCCCAGAAAATTTGAGGAAAAATATAAGGAATTACAGCCGGAAAAATATGGGGACACCATTGCCCATGTAATCAGCAAGGGTAACACGCCAGCAGGCATGCATATCTCTATTATGGTAAAGGAGATTTTGGATTTCCTGAAGATTCAGCCGGGGGAGACCGGATTCGATGCAACCCTTGGATATGGCGGGCATACGAAAGCCATGTTAGAACAGCTGCAGGGACAGGGGCATATCTATGCCACAGATGTGGACCCGGAAGAGTCTGCTAAGACGAAGAAAAGACTGGCAGATGCCGGTTACGGGGAAGACATCCTGACGATTAAATTACAGAATTTCTGTACCATAGATGAGATTGCAAAAGAAGTCGGTGGGTTCGATTTTATCCTGGCGGATTTGGGCGTATCCTCCATGCAGATCGACAATCCCGAGAGAGGATTTTCTTTTAAGGTGGACGGACCGCTGGACCTGCGACTGAACCAGATGCAGGGCATCAGCGCTGCAGAGCGCCTGGATACCATCAGCAGGGAAGAACTGGCAGGAATGCTGTATGAGAATTCCGACGAACCTTATTGTGAGGAGCTGGCGAAGGCAATCACCGATGAGATCCGTAAGGGACACCGGATCGATACTACGACGAAATTACGGGAAATCATTGAAAAGACACTGGATTTTCTCCCGGAAAAAGAGAAAAAAGATACTATCAAAAAGACCTGTCAGAGAACCTTTCAGGCACTGCGCATTGATGTGAACCGTGAATTTGAAGTATTGTATGAATTCATGGAAAAGCTGCCGGGAGCCTTGAAGCCCGGCGGAAGAGTAGCAATCCTGACGTTCCACTCCGGCGAGGACAAGCTGGTGAAGCAGGCATTGAAGGAAGGCTACCGGAACGGCATTTATGCCGATTATGCCAAAGATGTGATCCGCCCCTCTGCGGAAGAATGCGTACAGAACGGCAGAGCCCGTTCTACGAAGCTGCGCTGGGCGATCCGGGCGGAAGAATAGACGGACAGACAGAACAAAGGAGGTGTGAGAATGACTGTCATGGAATTTATCATTGCACACAGAGAGGATATGGAACCCTGCGAGTGCGTGATCCTGCCGGACGGCAGTGTGGAAGAACCGCAGCCTTCTCATATCAAGAAGCTGGAAGAGATCTCCGGCGAAGATAAACTGACACTGAACAGCCGTATGGAGAAAAATATGGAACCTATTTTTTTTATGGTGGAATATACGGGCTGTATGCTGATCTGGAGCACCCGTGTGATCGTGCCTTCCCATCCGACACCGGCACAGGAAGAGACACTGGAGACATTGTATTTTGCGGCAATGCTTGCCCCGGGGTATCACAGAGAGCAGGTGGGAGAGACCTACGAGGAATGTGTCAGAAGAGCAAAAGAACTGCACTAGAAAGGGAACGACAAAATGGCATTTGCACATCTTCATGTCCATACAGAATATTCACTGTTAGACGGATCCAATAAGATAAAAGAATATGTAGCCAGAGTCAAGGAACTGGGCATGAACAGCGCGGCAATCACAGATCACGGCGTTATGTACGGTGTCATTGATTTCTACCGTGCGGCAAGGGAAGCGGGGATCAAACCGATCCTGGGCTGTGAGGTATATGTGGCTCCGAATTCCCGTTTTGACAAGGAACTGACCGGCGGAGAAGAGCGTTACCACCATCTGGTACTGCTGGCGGAGAACAATACCGGCTATGCGAACCTCATGAAGATCGTCAGCCGTGGTTTTACGGAAGGATATTATTATAAACCCCGTGTGGACATGGAAGTGCTGCAGGAGTTTCACGAGGGTATCATTGCGCTGTCAGCGTGTCTGGCAGGAGAAGTGCCCCGTTTTATTTTAAAAGGCATGAAGGACGAAGCCAGAAAAGCTGCCCGAAAATACGAAGCATGCTTCGGCAAGGGGAATTATTTCCTGGAGTTACAGGATCACGGCATTCCGGAACAGCGCACGGTGAACATGGAGCTGCTCCAGATGAGCAAGGAACTGGACATTCCCTTGGTGACCACCAACGATGTGCATTACACCTATGCGGAGGATGCTATCCCCCATGACATCCTGTTGTGCCTCCAGACAGGTAAAAAGCTGGCGGACGAGGACCGTATGCGTTACGAGGGCGGTCAGTATTATGTCAAGAGTGAAGAGGAGATGAAGGGGCTGTTCCCCTATGCCTGGGAGGCGGTGGAGAACACCCAGCGGATCGCGGACCGTTGTAACGTGGAGATCGAATTCGGCGTGACGAAGCTGCCGAAATACGATGTGCCGGAAGGCTACGATTCCTGGAGCTACTTAAACAAACTTTGTGATGATGGACTGACGGAGCGTTACGGCGACGGCAATCAGCCCGCCGGCGAGACCGGACAGACTCTGCGGGAGCGTCTGGATTACGAGCTGGGCGTTATTCAGAGAATGGGCTATGTGGATTACTTCCTGATCGTATGGGATTTTATTAATTACGCGAAAGAGCACGGGATTCCTGTGGGACCGGGGCGAGGTTCCGCAGCGGGAAGTATCGTGGCGTACTGCCTGAAGATCACTAACATCGATCCCATTCATTATAATCTGCTGTTTGAGCGTTTTCTGAACCCGGAACGTGTCTCCATGCCCGATATTGACGTGGACTTCTGTTTTGAACGGAGACAGGAAGTCATCGATTATGTAGGCAGAAAATACGGTAATGACAAGGTGGTGCAGATCGTTACTTTCGGTACCCTGGCGGCAAAAGGTGTCATCCGCGATGTGGGGCGTGTCATGGATCTGCCTTATGCTTTCGTGGATTCCATTGCCAAGATGGTGCCCAACGAACTGAACATTACATTGAATAAAGCGCTGGAAATGAACCCGGAATTTCGCAAGCTCTACCAGGAGGACGAGCAGGTTCATCACCTGATCGACATGTGTAAGCGACTGGAGGGACTGCCCAGACATACTTCCATGCATGCGGCGGGCGTGGTCATCTGCCAGAAATCCGCGGATGAATTCGTGCCGCTGTCCAGAGGCTCCGACGGCTCGATCGTTACCCAGTTCACCATGACGACTCTGGAAGAACTGGGACTGTTAAAAATGGATTTCCTGGGACTGCGTACCCTGACCGTGATCCATGATGCGGTGAAATTTATCGAGAATACCACCGGCAGACACATTGATGTGGATGCCATTGATTATAATGATCCGAAAGTACTGGCTTCCATCGGCACCGGCAGAACGGAAGGCGTGTTCCAGCTGGAAAGTGCCGGGATGAAGAGCTTCATGAAGGAGCTGCGTCCACAGAATCTGGAGGACGTGGTGGCAGGTATCTCCCTGTACCGTCCGGGACCCATGGACTTTATCCCGAAATACATACAGGGTAAGAATCATCCGGATGCTGTGACCTATGCCTGCCCGCAACTGGAGCCGATCTTAAAGCCAACCTACGGCTGTATCGTGTACCAGGAGCAGGTTATGCAGATCGTGCGTGACCTGGCGGGATATACCCTGGGACGAAGCGACCTGGTGCGCCGTGCCATGAGTAAGAAGAAACAGGCGGTCATGGAAAAAGAGCGGGCGAACTTCATCTACGGTAACCCGGAGGAGAATGTCCCCGGCTGTATCGCCAACGGCATCGATGAACAGACCGCAGGACAGATCTACGATATGATGATGGATTTCGCCAAGTATGCGTTCAATAAGTCCCACGCGGCATGCTATGCGGTGGTGGCTTACCAGACGGCGTATTTGAAATACTATTATCCCGTGGAATTCATGGCAGCGTTAATGACCTCTGTGATCGATAATCCGAAAAAGGTATCAGAGTATATTTTGAACTGTCGGAATATGAATATCGCTATTCAGCCCCCGGATGTGAATGCGGGAGAAGCCGGATTCTCTGTAGCGGACGGCAAGATCCGCTATGCCCTGACTGCCATCAAAGGTGTGGGACGTCCCGTCATCGACAGCCTGGTGCAGGAGCGTAAGGAGAGAGGTCCCTTCACGAATCTGAAGGACTTCATCACCCGTATGTCCGATAAAAAAGAGATGAACAAGCGTGCCATTGAGAATCTGATCAAGGCGGGAGCCATGGACGGACTGGGCGGCACGAGAAAACAGTTCATGAGCGTCTATGTGCAGATCGCAGACCACATTGCCCATGATAAGAAGAACAACCTGGCAGGACAGATCTCGCTATTCGACATCGCAGGGGATGAGGATAAGGAAGAATTCGATATCCGCATGCCGGATGTGGGAGAGTACAGCAAGGAGATGCTGTTAGGATTTGAAAAAGAAGTTCTGGGCGTCTATGTCAGCGGTCATCCTCTGGAGGAGTATCAGGAACTGTGGCAGAACTGCATCAGCAATACCGCCGGAGATTTCGCACTGGACGAAGAGAGCGGAGAGGTGGAGTTAGTCAAGGATCAGGTAAATGCGGTCATCGGCGGACTGATCGCTGACAAGACCGTAAAATACACCAAGAACGACAAGATCATGGCTTTTTTAAATGTGGAAGATCTGATCGGCGATGTAGAAGTCGTGGTATTTCCGCAGGTGTATGAGCGCTACAGCACACTGCTTACGGAGGATGCCAAAGTATTTATCCGGGGCAGAGTGTCGTTGGAGGAAGACAAGGATGGCAAGCTGATCTGCGACCAGATCATCAGTTTCGAGGATGCTCAGGCAGCCAGAGAGGCGAACCAGCCACTGTTCCCCAGAAGCTACGGCAACCGTGGAGGTTACGGCAACGCCGGCGGATACCGGAATGCTGGGAACGGGAGCGGACAGAGACAGCCGGTTCAGCAGCCGCAGCCCGGAACGCAGCAGAAAAAAGGCATGCCCGCGGGAGCCTGGATCCAGTTTGCGAACATGGAGGAATACAAGTCAAAAGAGCAGGAACTGTTGCAGGCGATGGCAGATTCCGACGGCAATGATGATGTGGTGATCTTCCTGCGCGATACGAAAAATTACAAGATTTTGCCCGCGAATCTCCGGGTCAGAGCCGATGACGCATTAATGGAAAAGCTTACATCCCTGTTTGGAAAAGAAAATGTTAAATTTATAACGAAACCTATTGAAAACCGCTCTAAAATAGATTAAAATAAAGAATCGAGAAGAGAAAACTATTCGTTCGTTTACTTAGGAGGTAACAGTCATGGCAAAAGAGATTAAGACGATCGGCGTATTGACCAGCGGCGGTGATGCACCGGGAATGAACGCTGCTATCCGTGCAGTTGTTCGTACAGCCATTGCAAGAGGACTGAAGGTTAAAGGTATCAAAAAAGGTTATCAGGGTCTTTTAAACGAAGAGATCATAGATATGGAAGCCAAGGACGTGTCCGATATCATCCAGCGCGGTGGTACTATCCTTGGAACTGCACGCTGCCTGGAGTTCAAGGAAGTGGAAGGACAGAAGAAGGGCGCTGAGATCTGTAGAAAGTACGGCATCGACGGCATCGTAGTCATCGGTGGTGACGGTTCCTACCGCGGTGCACAGGCTCTGTCCAGACTGGGCATCAATACGATCGGCCTTCCCGGAACCATAGACCTGGATATCGCATGTACCGAGTATACCATCGGTTTCGATACCGCAGTCAATACTGCAATGCAGGCAATCGACAAGGTTAAGGATACCTCTTCCTCCCATGAGAGATGCAGTATCATCGAGGTAATGGGCAGAAATGCCGGATATATCGCTCTGTGGTGCGGTATTGCCAACGGTGCTGAGGATATCCTGCTTCCTGAGAAGTATGATTACAACGAACAGAATATTATCAATAATATCATTACCAACCGTAAGCATGGGAAGACCCATCATATCATTATCAATGCCGAGGGAATCGGTCATTCCACTTCCATGGCGCGTCGTATTGAGGCAGCTACCGGTATTGAGACCCGTGCCACCATTTTAGGTTACATGCAGCGTGGCGGAAGCCCCACTGCCAAGGATCGCTACTATGCATCCATCATGGGTGCTTACGCAGTAGACATCATGCTGGAAGGCAAGACCAACCGTGTCGTTGGTTACCAGCACGGCGAGTTCATCGATTTCGATATCGAGGATGCACTACAGATGGAGAAGGGTATCAACGAGTACCAGTTCGAGGTATCTCATTTGTTATCTATTTAATGATGACCCGCCCCGATATGAGCATAAAAGTGGGATGATAATCCCACGATATGCGAATATTTGGTAGGGTGCTATGTGCCGGTGGCACATGTTTAGCACGGACCGAAGCGGAGACGTAGGAGTGCGGAGCACGGAACAATCCGTAGACATCAAAGCCGCTGGCGGCGTTGACTGCGAAGCAGGCACTTTTATGAATAAGAGTATCTGAACGGATAAGAAGACAAAGGCGTTTCCCATTGCGTGGAAGCGCCTTGTTACGTATAATAAAAGAAAAAATGTTGAGGAGCGGCATACAGACAGATATGATCACAAGCAATAACAATGCAAAAGTAAAACAGGTCGTGCAGTGGATGACGAAGGCAAAGGAACGCCGAAAGGATCACGTGTTCCTGGCGGAGGGCGTCAGAATGTGCGAGGAAGCCCCGGTAAAAAGCGTCAGAGAAGTGTATCTGACAGAAGAACTGGAGCAGAAGATCCAGCAGAATGCCCACAACGGTGACACGGCATTCTGGGACAAGCTGCAGCAGACCGGTTATGAGACCGTATCCCCGGAAGTGTTCGCCAAAATGGCGGACACCCAGACTCCCCAGGGCATCCTGACGGTGTTGGAGCAGCCATCCTATGATCTGAAGCAGCTGTTGGAACAGCCTGATCCCTTATTTTTGATTCTGGAGAATTTACAGGATCCGGGGAACCTGGGAACCATGATCCGCACCGGCGAAGGTGCGGGAATAACGGGTGTTATCATGAACAGCCAGACCGTGGATATCTTCAATCCGAAGACCATCCGTGCCACTATGGGATCCATCTTCCGGGTACCCTTTGTCTATGTGCCGGAGCTTTCCCCGGTACTTACACAAATACATGAAAAGTGCATCCGCACCTACGCAGCCCATCTGAAAGGGAAGGAATATTATGACAGTTTTTCCTTCCGGGAGCCCACTGCATTCCTCATCGGCAACGAAGGAAACGGGCTGTCAAAAGAGATCTCCGACCAGGCGGGACAGTACCTCAAAATTCCCATGGAGGGAAAGGTGGAATCCCTGAATGCTTCGATTGCTGCGGCACTTTTGATGTACGAAGCCCACAGACAGCGGAACTTAATATAATTTAATTATAGAAGAAACACAGAACAGGAGGATAGCGTAATATGAAGATTGGATTTATCGGACTGGGAAATATGGCAACGGCAATGATCGGCGGCATGCTGCAGAAGGGCATGGCAAAGCCGGAGGACATCATCGGTTCCTCTAAGACGGAGACAACAGCAGAAAAAGTTAAAACAAAATTTAATATTAACACATCGACGGATAATAAAACTGTGGCTGCGCAGGCAGACATCCTGTTCTTAGCTGTGAAACCCATCTTTTTCCCGGGGGTGATCGCCGAGATCAGAGATGTGGTGAGAGACGATACCCTGATCGTCAGCATCGCCGCCGGAAGAACGCTGGAATATCTGAAAGAGGCTTTCGACAGACCGGAGCTGAAACTGATCCGCTGCATGCCCAATACCCCTGCACTGGTACTGGAGGGCTGCACCGGTGTCTGCGTGGGTGACAATGTGACAGAGGAAGATACGAAACAGGTATTGGTGCTGTTACGTTCCTTTGGTGTTGCCAGTGTGGTTCCGGAGCGCCTGATGGATGTGGTCGTAGGAGTCAGCGGAAGCTCTCCAGCGTATGTATTTATGTTCATTGAGGCAATGGCGGACGAGGCGGTGGCAGCCGGAATGCCCAGAAAGCAGGCATATGAATTCGCTGCACAGTCGGTGCTCGGCAGCGCTAAAATGGTGCTAGAGACCGGCAAACATCCCGGTGAGTTGAAGGATATGGTATGCTCTCCCGGAGGTACCACGATCCAGGCAGTCAAAGTACTGGAGGAGAGGGGAATGCGTGCTGCTGTAATGGACGCTATGGACGCCTGCATCGAAAAGTCAAAATGCATGTAGTTACAGCCCAAATTCTCAAAACTTGACAAAAATTTTGTCATCTGCTATGATAATTCGCGTAACAAATTTAACATTTTCGTAACAAACCAGTGTAAATATTAAGAAATATGTCATATAATATTCACTGGTGGATCCACAGGTATACCACCTCGTCAGGGGAATCTTTCTGTGGGAAAGGCGTGAATCAAGATGACAAAAAGCAGAAGAATGCCGGTTGTATGCGTAGGACTGCTCTGTACTCTCTTCCTGAGCATGCAAATGAGCATGACCGCGCAGGCAGGCAATACTAAAAACTATGTAAAGGATCTGAACGGTGGTATCGCATCGATCTTAGACCCGGGTTCAAAAAATAGTGCTGAAGTAATTAATACCACAGTGAAGGAACTGAATCTGACATTCCCTTCTGAGGAGGAAATTACTTCAGAGCTTGTCATGGCAAATGTAAAAGATGCTGTGAATGTACGAAGCGATGCAAGTGAGGATGCTTCCAAGGTCGGAAAATTATACAAGGACTGCGGAGGTACGATCTTAGAGCGCAAGGACGGATGGACCAAGCTACAGTCCGGAACCCTGATCGGCTGGGCGAAGGATGAATACCTTCTGTTCGGCGATGATGCCAAAGCTCTGGCAAATGATGTGGGACGAATGATCGCACAGATCAACACGGAGACCCTCCGCGTGAGAACGGAAGCCAGCCAGGATGCAGGAGTTCTGGGACTGCTTCCCAAGGGTGACATCGTGGATGTCATGGACAGCAGCAACCCCGAATGGGTCTGCATTGATTACGAAGGTGCAGACGGTTATGTGTCTGCCGAATATGTAACATTGGATTTCCAAATCGACTCAGGCGAGACCTTAGAGGAGATCAAGGCAAGAGAAGCCGCAGAGCGTGAGGCAAAGCGTCATGTAAATTATGGTGAATATACCACGGATGCAGATACCACGCTGTTGCTGGCAGCACTGATTCAGTGTGAGGCAGGCTGTGAAAGCTATGAAGGACAGGTGGCAGTAGGTGCTGTCGTTATGAACCGTGTACGAAGCGGAGCTTATCCCAACAGTATCCACGGTGTTATCTATGCGTCCGGACAGTTTACTCCGGCACTGAACGGTAAGGTAAATACCGTGTATGAATCCGGCAAGATCAATGCAAGCTGCATTAAGGCAGCGGAAGAAGCCATTTCCGGTGTATCCAATGTAGGAGATCTGACCCACTTCAGACGTAACAACGGACGTGACGGAATCGTGATCGGTAACCACGTATTCTACTAAAATTACAAAACTACAAAATCAAAAAAGACGGTGTCCCGCAAGGGATGCCGTTTTTGATTACGTAACACACAGATACCGCACAATACCATGAAGTAACGTGCGAAGGTAGCGGTTGCCACACGCATACATTTGTAGTACACTGGATACAACTACAAAACCAAAGGAGGGATTACATGAGTGAAATGGTAACCTTGTGGCTTGTGGTATTGATCGTATCGATCGGTGTAGAGGTAGCTACCCTGGGACTGACAAGTATCTGGTTCGCCGGGGGCGCAGTCGTGGCAGTGATCGCAGCCGCATTCCATGCACCGGTATGGCTGCAGATCCTGTTATTTTTTGCAGTATCGCTGCTGCTGTTATTTTTCACAAGACCTATCGCTGTCAGATATTTCAACAAGGACCGCGTAAGGACGAATGTGGAGAGTATGATCGGCAGACAGGCGATCGTGACCAGTGAGATCGACAATCTGCAGGGCATCGGACAGGTAACCGTGGGCGGTCAGGAATGGAGCGCCAGAACCGAAGCGGACGGGGTGAATTTACAGCCCGGTACTGTGGTGGATGTTGTGGCAGTCAGCGGCGTCAAGCTGATCGTCAAGGTAGATCCGCAGATGGCGAAAGTAGACGCACCTGCATCGGAGTCACAATCTTAAGAATCGTGTAGAACGAATACATGAGGGAAGAGCGCGTACAGGAAGTACGCAGCGTACACAGACGTACGCAGAAGGAGGGAAAATGGTAGCATTAATCATTATTGTCATTTTAGTATTATGGATCTTCGTATCCTGTATCAAGATCGTTCCCCAGGCACAGGCATATGTCATCGAGCGTCTGGGTGCATACCAGGCGACCTGGAATGTAGGATTTAACTTAAAGATCCCGTTCATCGATAAAGTTGCCAGAAAAGTCAACTTAAAAGAGCAGGTAGCGGACTTCCCGCCCCAGCCCGTAATCACCAAAGATAACGTAACCATGCGGATCGATACCGTAGTATTCTATCAGATCACCGATCCCAAGCTGTTCACCTACGGTGTAGAGAATCCTATGATGGCTATCGAGAATCTGACCGCCACCACCCTGCGTAATATCATCGGTGACCTGGAGCTGGATCAGACACTGACCTCCCGTGAGACCATCAACACCAAGATGCGTGCAGCACTGGATATTGCCACCGATCCCTGGGGCATCAAGGTCAACCGTGTGGAGCTGAAGAACATCATCCCTCCCGCAGAGATCCAGAATGCCATGGAGAAGCAGATGAAGGCAGAGCGTGAGAGACGTGAAGCCGTAACCCGTGCCGAAGGTGAAAAGAAGGCGAAGATCCTGGAGGCAGAAGGTGCCAAGGAATCCGCAATCCTTCGTGCAGAGGCAGATAAGCAGGCAGCCATCCTTCGTGCGGAAGCAGAGAAGGAGAAAATGATCCGCGAGGCAGAAGGTGAAGCCGAAGCCATCCTGAAGGTACAGCAAGCAAATGCCGACGGTATCAAAATGTTAAGAGAAGCAGGCGCTGACGAAGCAGTCCTGAAATTAAAGAGCCTGGAAGCTTTTGAAAAAGTAGCAGACGGTCAGGCAACCACGATCCTGCTCCCTGCAGAACTGCAGGGCATTGCCAGTGTGGCAGAGACCTTCAAAGCAGCTGTAGGCAAGAAAGCAGAATAAACAAAACAATATGTCAGGAAGCACCCTTCGCAATATTGCGGAGGGTGTTTTAGTCTACCGTAAAATGCGAGGGGTTGAAAAACGCCGAATAATGAAGTATATTGATTACATATAGCTAAAAACACAGAGGTCAGAAGCCTCGGAAAAGAGGAGTATATGGATTTAAAGGGACGCGATTTTTTAAAGTTACTGGATTTCACACCGGAAGAGATCGAATATCTGCTGGATCTGGCAGCAGACCTGAAGGATAAAAAGAAAAAGGGAATCCCCGTAGACACTCTCCGAGGCAAAAATGTAGCACTGATCTTCGAGAAGACCAGCACCCGTACCAGATGTGCTTTTGAAGTGGCAGCTCATGACCTGGGAATGGGTACTACCTACTTAGATCCCACCGGATCTCAGATCGGTAAAAAGGAGAGCATCGCCGATACCGCCAGAGTACTGGCAGGTATGTTCGAAGGTATCGAGTATCGTGGTTTCGGGCAGGATATCGTAGAGGAACTGGCGAAATACTCCAAGGTTCCCGTATGGAACGGACTGACCAACGAGTTCCATCCTACCCAGATGCTGGCAGACCTTCTGACCATCCGGGAGCATTTCGGACATCTGAAGGGAATCCGTATGACTTACATGGGAGATGCCCGTTACAACATGGGTAACTCTCTGATGGTAGCCTGCGCGAAGATGGGCATGCATTTTACCGCATGTACCACGGCGAAATATTTCCCGGCGAAGGAACTGGTGGCTGAATGTGAAGCAATCGCCGCACAGACCGGCGGCAGCATCACTTTAACCGAAGATGTGAAGGCAGGAACCAAGGGCGCCGATGTCGTCTACACCGATGTCTGGGTATCCATGGGTGAGCCCGATGAAGTATGGACCGAGCGTATCAAGGAACTGTCTCCGTACCAGGTAAATAAAGCAGTCATGGACAACGCCGGCGAGCAGGCAATCTTCATGCACTGCCTCCCTGCATTCCACGATCTGAAGACCAAGATCGGTGCCCAGATGGGTGAGAAATTCGGTATCACCGAGATGGAAGTAACAGACGAGGTATTTGAATCCAAGCAGTCTCTGGTATTTGAAGAGGCAGAAAATCGTATGCATACAATCAAGGCAGTAATGGCGGCAACTTTATGAGTATGAAAGCAAAGATCTTAGAGCTTCTGCGGGAGAGGGGCACTTATATCTCCGGGCAGGAACTCTGCGAGCAGTTCGGTGTATCGAGAACTGCGGTATGGAAGGCAATCGGACAACTGAAAAAAGAAGGCTATGTCATCGAGGCGGTACAGAACAAAGGATATCACCTGGTGGAACAGGCGGAGGAAGTCTATAACCAGGCGGACATTCAGAGCCGGCTGAAGACAAAATGGGTGGGACATCCGTTACTGTTTTTCGACAGTATTGATTCCACCAACATCCGCGCAAAGCAGGAAGCGGAGCAGGGCACCGAGAGCGGACTGTTAGTCGTGGCAGATATGCAGAGCGCCGGACGCGGCAGACGAGGCCGTGGCTGGGAGAGCCCCGCGGGGACGAATATTTACTATACGTTAATGTTAAAGCCGGATTTCAATGCGGACTGTGCCCCGATGCTGACATTGGTCATGGCACTGGCGGTGGCGAAGGGCATCCGGCAGACACTGCGCCGTGACAGCGAGGAAGCTGCAGCCAAAGTCGGTATCAAGTGGCCCAATGACATCGTGGTGGATGGGAAAAAAGTCTGCGGCATCCTCACGGAGATGAGCATGGAGCAGGGTTATATCCATCATATCGTCATCGGTGTGGGCATCAATGTGCGCAAGCAGGAATTCCCGGAGGAGATCCGAGACCGGGCAGCAGCCATTGACGAGCAATGCGGCTTCAGTATTTCCCGCAGCCAGCTGATTGCGGATATCATGGAAGCCTTCGAGGAAGATTATGAGACCTTTTTACAGACTCATGACCTGAAGGGGCTCAGAGATTCCTATGCAAAGCTTCTGGTGAACCAGGACAGAGAGGTCTGTGTATTAGATCCCAAGGGAGAATACCGCGGCATCGCCAGAGGCATCAATGACCAGGGAGAGCTTCTCGTAGAAAGACAGGACGGCACCGTCGAGGAAGTCTACGCCGGAGAGGTATCTGTCCGGGGCATCTACGGCTATGTATAGCCTATAGCCCACAGTGTGGGAGAATGACAGATTTAGAATAAAAATCAGGATAGAGAATTATGGACGAGAACAAAGTGGTACTCTGCGGCGCCAACGCCTATGAGAAGAAATATTATTTTAACGAAGAACAATTCAAGATGATTCCGGAATCCATCAAGCAGGAGCTGCATGTGATCTGCGTGCTGTTCACGGAGGAAGTGGGCGGCGTGTTCACCATCGCTTTCGAGGAGGACGGCAACGTGGTCATGGAGACCAACGCGGATGACGATGACATCTATTACGATGAGATCTCTTCCGGACTGTTGGTTGCAGAGATCCGCAGGACGAGACAGGAACTGTTTGAATCCCTGAGCCTGTATTACCGCGTATTCATTAAAAAAGAGGATGTCTCTGCACTACTGGATGAGGAGGACGACGAATGATTTTTGTCATAGATGTAGGAAATACCAATATGACCATGGGTGTATTCCGTGGGGAAAAACTGGCAGCCACCTTCCGAATCATGACGAAGACGCCCAGAACCTCTGATGAATACGGCATCATGATCACACAGTTGCTGAAAAATAACGGAATCGAGGCAGCGGATATCGAGGGAGCCATCATTGCCAGCGTTGTGCCGGATGTGATGCACTCTCTGACCAGCTCCATCATCCGCTATCTGAAGACGAAGCCCCTTATCGTAGGACCCGGCGTGAAGACCGGTATCAAGGTCGCTACGGAGAATCCCCGTGCCATCGGTGCGGACCGTATCGTGGATGCGGTGGCAGCCTATGTAAAATACGGCGGACCGGTGCTGGTACTGGATTTCGGTACGGCGACCACCTATGATCTGATCACGGAGGACGGACGTTTTACGGCGGGAATCACCGCTCCGGGTATCCGTATCAGTTCGGAAGCATTGTGGAGAGAGACGGCGAAGCTGCCCAATATCGAGATCCGTAAGCCCGACAGCATTCTGGCACAGGAGACCATCACCAGTATGCAGGCAGGTCTGATGTACGGACAGATCGGACAGACGGAATACATCATCCGCAAAGTAAAAGAAGAGAGCGCTCTTACTGATCTGAAGGTAGTAGCCACCGGAGGCTTGGGTCGTGTCATCGCGGACGAGACCGACAGCATCGATATCTACGACAGCTCCCTGACACTGGACGGACTGCGTCTCATTTATGATAAAAACCCAAGACCACAGGAAAGATAACGGAGTGCACATGAAGAATTTACAGATCGGCAATGTGACCCTGGACAATCCCATCATCCTGGCACCCATGGCAGGCGTATCCGACCTGCCATTTCGTCTGCTCTGCAGAGAAATGGGAGCGGCACTGGTGTGCATGGAGATGGTCAGCGCCAAGGCAATCTATTATAATAATAAAAATACAGACAGCCTGATGGAAATTCATCCCGACGAGGTCCCGGCGTCGCTGCAGCTGTTCGGTTCCGATCCGCAGATCCTTGCGGAGATGGCGAAACGCATCGAGGAGCGCCCTTTTTCTATCCTGGATCTGAACATGGGATGCCCGGTGCCGAAGGTGGTGAACAACGGCGAGGGTTCCGCACTGATGAAGGATCCGAAGCTGGTGGAGCAGATCCTGACGGCGTTAGTCAAAGCCATAGACAAGCCGGTGACCGTGAAGATCCGGAAAGGTTTTGATGACGACCATGTTAATGCCGTGGAGATCGCGAAGATCGCGGAAGCCTGCGGTGTGGCAGCCGTAGCGGTGCACGGACGGACGAGAGCCCAGTACTACAGTGGGCAGGCAGACTGGGACATTATTGCGCAGGTGAAAGATGCAGTGAAGATTCCCGTCATCGGTAACGGCGATGTGGACAGCCCGGAGAAAGCAAAGGCGATTATGGAGCAGACCGGCTGCGATGGCGTCATGATCGGCAGAGCGGCGGAGGGCAACCCCTGGATCTTTAGAGAGGTGGTATCGTATCTGGAAAACGGTACGATCCCGGCGCGTCCTACGAATCGGGAGAAGCGGGAACTGATTCTGCGCCATGCGGCACTGCAGCTGGAATACAAGGGAGAATACACCGGCGTCCTGGAGATGCGCAAGCACCTGTCCTGGTATACCGTGGGAATGCCCCATTCCGCCCATTTCCGCCAGACCATCAACACCATGGAGAAAATGGACGAACTCATTCAGGGCGTGCAGGAGATTTTTCCGGATGAGGAGTAATGCCGGAAGACTGTGCATATAATTCCCGGGGCTGCATACACTGTAGCATGGACACTATTTTGTATCTCTATCCGGCGAGAAGTTCAGCGGCGCGCGAGACACAGCTGGAGGAGAAAACGGGGCTGCGCTGGGGAAAACTGAAGAAATTTTTACCTTTCCTGTGGAAAACGGAAGAAGATGGACGGGCGACAGTGAGCGTGACCCGGACGGAATATTTTTTCCGGGACTACCGCCTGGTCAGGGCGGCAGTGACGGGAGTGGATAGCACAGAGCAGGAACGGACGGAGCAAAAGCTCCCGGAGTTAAAACTCCGGGAACAATTACAGGAACTGACAGAGGATCCGGATCACACATACATTGTGTGCCGTGAGCCTCTTTCTTTTTATTATGGCAGGGAATTTACGGAATATGTGCAGCAGGAATGGGTGGAACATCTGTTGCGCTATGGGGAAAATGCGAAGGGAGAGTTCCTGTGGCGGAATCTGATCGTGCTGGGGCGCAATCCTTTTTTGCCGTATGTCATACTCCGTTATGCGGTAGGACTTCGGAGTATAAGGTGGTATCTCACGGAACGGGAGTACAGAGAGGATCAAGAGGAACTTACCTGGGAACTGGAGGATGAGTACGGACTGATCCCGGAGATCTGCTTCCTGCAGGAGGCAGATGACTATGACAGGGTGCGGCTGGAGAGCGCGGTACCCTGCCTGGTGCTGGATTTTTGTGACAGTGGAAAAGTCTACGGTGGGGGACTGGCGGCGGGCAGCATCTGGCTGGATTTTCCGGCATCGGAGGAAAAGGAGCGCCGGGTCACGGTCGGATGTCCGCAGATCCGTTATTTTTCTATGAAAAAAGAGTGGAAAGACCCCCGAAAAGCCCTGGAATACCTTGACACCATCAGTAAAAATGGGTATAATAACTCGGTTGATTAGGCTAGTATAGTTGCCGGGAGTGTCGGCAACTCAAAATATAGAGAACAGGAAGGTGCGGTATCATGCAGGAAAAGAAAAACATTTTGACCTACGAAGGCCTCAGAAAATATGAGGAAGAGTTACATGATCTGAAAGTGGTAAAGCGTCAGGAAGTTGCCCAGAAGATCAAGGAAGCAAGAGAGCAGGGAGACCTGTCCGAGAACGCTGAGTACGATGCAGCGAAGGATGAGCAGAGAGACATCGAAGCCCGTATCGAAGAGCTGGAGAAGATCCTGAAGAACGCAGAAGTCGTAGTTGAGGATGAAGTAGATCTGGATAAGATCAACATCGGCTGTCAGGTCAAGATCCTGGATATCGAATACAGCGAAGAGCTGGATTATAAGATCGTAGGTTCCACCGAGGCGAACAGCTTAAAGGGCAAGATCTCCAACGAGAGCCCTGTAGGTAAGGCACTGATCGGTCACAAGATCGGCGATACCGTAGAAGTAGAAACACCCGCAGGTGTATTCGCATACAAGATTCTGGAGATCCAGAGAAGTAACGTTGAGTAAGTAAGATAGAGTAAGGAGTGGAAAAAAGTGGCAGATACACAGAACACAAATGTACAGGAGCAGGATATTCACCAGCTGCTGAAGGTAAAGCGCGAGAAGCTGGCGAATCTCCAGCAGGCAGGCAAGGATCCTTTTCAGATCACCAAGTATGATGTGACCCATCACAGCACCGATATCAAGAACAATTTTGAAGAACTGGAAGGCAAGACCGTCCGTATCGCCGGACGTGTGATGTCCAAACGTGTCATGGGTAAGGCATCCTTCTGTAATGTACAGGATCTGCCCGGCAACATCCAGGTATATGTAGCAAGAGACAGCATCGGCGAAGAGTCCTATGCGGATTTCAAAAAGTACGATGTGGGCGATATCGTAGGTATCGAGGGCGAAGTATTCAAGACCAAGACCGGCGAGATCTCCGTGCATGCATCCAAGGTAACACTGCTGTCCAAGAGCTTACAGATCCTGCCTGAGAAGTTCCACGGTCTGACCAATACCGATATTCGTTATCGTCAGCGTTATACCGACCTGATCATGAATCAGGACGTTAAGGATACTTTCGTAAAGCGTTCCAAGATCATCAGTGCGATCCGCCGTTATCTGGACGGACAGGGATTCTTAGAGGTAGAGACTCCCATGCTGGTATCCAATGCCGGCGGTGCGGCAGCAAGACCTTTCGAGACCCATTACAATGCACTGGATGAGGACGTAAAGCTGCGTATCTCCCTGGAGCTGTATCTGAAGAGACTGATCGTCGGCGGCATGGAGCGTGTCTTCGAGATCGGTCGTGTATTCCGTAACGAAGGTCTGGACACCAGACACAATCCGGAATTCACCCTGATGGAGCTGTACCAGGCATATACCGACTACTACGGAATGATGGATCTGACCGAGAACATGTTCCGTTATGTGGCACAGGAAGTATGCGGTACCACTGTGATCCCTTACGCAGAAGAGACCATCGACCTGGGCAAGCCTTTCGAGAGACTGACCATGGTAGATGCTGTTAAGAAATATGCAGGCGTTGACTTCGACCAGATCCCCGACACTGCTGCTGCGAAGAAGCTGGCGGACGAGAAGGGCGTGCATTACGAAGAGCGTCATGCCAAGGGCGATATCCTGAACCTGTTCTTCGAGGAGTTCGTAGAAGAGCATCTGATCCAGCCCGTATTCATTATGGATCATCCGGTAGAGATCTCTCCTCTGACCAAGAGAAAGCCGGACAAGCCCGATTATGTAGAGCGTTTCGAGCTGTTCATCTACGGACGTGAGATGTGTAACGCTTATTCCGAGTTAAATGACCCCATCGACCAGAGAGAGCGTTTCAAGGCGCAGGAGGCTGCACTGGCGGCAGGCGATGAGGAAGCCAATACAACCGATGAAGACTTCATGAATGCACTGGAGATCGGTATGCCTCCTACCGGCGGTATCGGTTACGGTATCGACCGTCTGGTAATGCTGCTGACCAACTCCCCTGCCATCCGTGATGTCCTGCTGTTCCCGACGATGAAGACATTAGAGAAATAAAACACTCAGAAACCCAGTG
>CAVJMX010000049.1:0-19458 GCA_963650795.1 Bacteroidales bacterium H4 | reverse complement strand
GGTCCCAAGGGTTGGGCTGTTCGCCCATTAAAGCGGTACGCGAGCTGGGTTCAGAACGTCGTGAGACAGTTCGGTCCCTATCCGGCGCGGGCGGAGGATATTTGAGAGGAGCTGTCCTTAGTACGAGAGGACCGGGATGGACGGACCACTGGTGTATCTGTTGGCAATCTATGCCATGGCAGAGTAGCCAAGTCCGGCAGGGATAAACGCTGAAGGCATCTAAGCGTGAAGCCCCCCTCAAGATGAGATATCCCTCAGAAATGAGTAAGACCCCTTGAAGACTACGAGGTAGATAGGAATGAGGTGTAAGCACAGCAATGTGTTCAGCTGACATTTACTAATCGGTCGAGGGCTTGACCAAAGGTTTTGGATAGGAAAAAGGATGTAAGTTAGGGTATAAAGATTAGATTTCAGTGTTCGGTTTTGAAGGAATAAACAGAATCATAGATAAGGACGATAGCATTTCGCTATCGTTTTTTTTATGCTTTAATTTCAGATAATTGTTTCTTTTTTAGAAAAATATGTTATAATTAACGAAAAACGTAGTAAAAGTTTGCAAGGCGGACTTTTGAAAATATACGAAATACAGGACAAATGCAGTGAGAAGGTTATAGGAGTAAGTATGGATACTAAGATTTTACTTGAAAACGGAACAAACGAATTAGAGATTTTGGAATTTACCCTGGCTGGGAATTCTTACGGAATCAATGTTGCTAAGATCAAAGAGATCATTACCTACCAGCCGGTGACACCGGTTCCTAATTCACATCCCAGTATCGAAGGTATTTTTATGCCGAGAGATACGATGATTACTGCCATTGATCTGAAGAATTGTCTGGGACGCGGAGAATCCGAGAAAAAGGGATTGTTCATCGTTACCAATTTCAACAAACTGGATATCGCATTTCATGTAGAGACGGTGCTTGGCATTCACAGAGTCAGCTGGAGAGATATCATTAAGCCTGATATCACGATTTCCGCAGCTGATGAGAGCGTAGCTACCGGTATTATCAAGAAGAACGACAAGCTGATCATCATTCTTGATTTCGAGAAGATCGTATCTGATATCAATCCTGAGACAGGTCTGAAAATGTCAGAGCTGAATGAACTGGGCGAGCGCACCAGAAGCACCGTGCCCGTTCTGATTGCAGAGGATTCCCCTCTGCTGAACAAGCTGATTGTAGACTCTCTGAAGTCTGCAGGTTATGTGAACCTGATCCATACAGAGAACGGACAGAAGGCATATGATGTAATCACACAGTGCAAGGAAGACGGAACCCTGGATCAGCATGTACGTTGTATCATTACCGATATTGAGATGCCTGAGATGGATGGTCACAGATTGACCAAACTGGTGAAGTCCGACGATGCAACCAAGGATATTCCGGTAATTATTTTCTCTTCCCTGGTGAACGATGACATGAAGAGAAAGGGCGAAGCACTGGGTGCGGATGCGCAGCTTTCCAAGCCCGAGATCGGCAACCTGGTAAGAATCGTAGACGAACTGGTAGCAGAGAAGCATTTGGACAGATAAGGCATTTAGAAAGCAAAAAGGCTGGGATAGTCCCAGCCTTTTCTTATAGTATCGGAGTAAGCGTATGGATGACAGAACAAAAGAGATCCTTCAGAAAATAGAAGATGCAGAATATGTCCTGGTAGGTTTAGGACAGGAATTCGATATGGAAGGATTCCTGTCGGTCAGCCCGGAGTATGGAAAGCTTCAGGAACAATTACAGGAAAATGACGCGTTGTGGCTTCTGCCTTACATAGAAGAACAGCTCCGGAAGCAGCAACTCCCCAAAATGGAAGAAGAGATCCGACAGGGCTTGCAGAACCTGGCATCGGTCCTGGAGAAAAAAAGCTACTTTGTAGTATCGTCTGCTACGAATCCCATACCGGCACAGATCCCCTGGAAAAAGATGCTGTTAAAAAAGGAGCGGTATGTGGCTCCCTGCGGAGATTTTCGTAAAAAGCAATGTCCGGATGGATGCATGGAAGGAATCTGTGAGACCACGGAAGCAGACAGAGAGAATTTGCAGCACTGTTTGGAAGGACTGCAGGCAGGAACATTTTTGCTGCCGGATCTGGGAAAGTGCCCGAAATGCGGGAAAAATTTGATTCTGAACAATGTGTATGCCCCGAAATACGATGAGAAGGGATATCTGGAGAACTGGACAGCCTACCAGAACTGGCTGCAGAATACCCTGAATCATAAAATGGTACTGTTAGAGATCGGGGAAGGGAATCGTTTTCCCTCTATTATAAAGAATCCGTTCCAGAGAATTGCATTATTTCAGCAGAAAGCAGACTTGTATTGTATTGACAGTGAACAAAATCCCATTGCCTGGCTGCTTAGCCTGTGTTAAACTTAACATGCTAGTAACTTGTGAGAAAGCGGAGGAATGACAGATGCCTTCACAGGAGGAATACCTGGATAATTTATTAAAAGGAATTGAAAACACAGAAGAGAAAAACGATCCGGAACCGGCAGAACAGAGTGCACCGCAGATCGATATGAGTGATATGGATGCTCTGCTGCAGTCGGCGCTGAACGCGCAGAAAGAAGATACGACAGCAGATGATACCTCGGAAAATACCGCGATTCATCCGGAAGAGACGGCATCCATGTCGGAGGATGAGATCGACCGTCTGCTGCAGCAGAACAGAGAACAGGCAGAGGAGGCTCCGAAACAGGAGAATACCGATGCCAACGATGATCTGATCAAGATGTTGGAGAGCGCGGACGAAGAAGGACTATCCAATCTGCTGGATCAGGTAAGCCCGCAGGCTGCTCCGGATACCGCAGACGAAGAGGTGCCGGAAGAGCAGGAAAAGGGCAAGCGCGGTCGAAAAAAGAAAAAGCCGGGATTTTTCGACAGATTTAAGAAAAAGCCGAAGGAAGAGCCGACAGAAGAGCCGATAGAAGAAACAACCGGTGAAGAGAACATCAGCGCTGCGGAACCGGTAGAACCTGTGGAAAATACAGAATTTACAGATACGGCAGATGTAACTGCTCCGATAGATTCCACAGAGGAGAATCCCGTACCGGAAGCTGCTGATACAGACGCCTCCGGTACTTCCGATGATGAACTGGATGCTTTGCTTGCGGGAGCATTTCCGGAGCAGTCAGACAGTGCAGAAGGAACTTCCACAGAACCGGAGTCCGCGGATGTCATGGATATTCTGAAAGCCGCAGGTGCGGATATTGTGGAGGAGCCGGAACAGAAGAAGGAGAAAAAGGGCTTTTTTGCCAAATTATTAGATTTGTTCACCGAAGAGGATGACGAGGAAGAGGAGACAGACCAGCTCCAGTTGTCCGATGAGAATAAGAAGATCCTCGAAGAGATGGACAAGGACGGCAAAAACAGCAAAAAGAAAGAGAAAAAGCAGAAAAAAGAGAAGAAACCCAAGAAAGAAAAGCAGCCGAAGAAGCCGAAAAAAGAAAAACCGAAAAAGGAAGAGGCACCGGCGGCACCCGGCAAAAAGCTTTCTCCCAAGAAGATCATTCCCATCGTGGTGGTGTGCATCTCTCTGGGGGCTGTCATACTGATCTTAGGTAATTTCCTGACGGAATATATGTCAAAGAAAAGCGGCAGAGAAGCTTATTATGCCGGCGATTATCAGACCTGCTATCAGAATCTGTTCGGTAAGGACCTGAATGAGACGGAACAAGTGATGTACAGCCAGTCTGAGAGTATCCTGACGATCCGCATGTGGCTGAGAGAATACGAAGTATTTGTAAATGAAGGTTCCGAACTGGAAGCATTAGACAGCCTACTGCAGGCAGTACATGACTATCCTTCCCTGTTAAGTTATGCGACACAGTGGAATGCACAGGATGAGGTGTCAGCTGCTTTCGGAGAGATCCTGAATATTCTGTCAGAGAAATATCAGCTGAGTCAGGAGGAAGCGCAGACAATCGCGGATATCTCGGACGATGTGGAATATACGAAAAATGTAATGATGGTTCTGCAGAAGCTGGGACTGGATTCCTGGGATTTCCCGGAGACTACTGCCAATACTACCGGAGAGAGCGTGGCTCCGGCGCAGAACACAGGAAACGTGCCGGAAGAATTACCGGATCCGCTTCCGGAGGAAAAGGAGATACAGCAATGATCGCGGTTCTGGATTACGATGCCGGCAATATAAAAAGTGTTGAAAAAGCGTTAAACTACCTGGGAGAAGAAGTAAAGATCACCCGAGACAAAGACGAGATCCTGTCTGCGGACGGCGTGATCCTGCCCGGTGTGGGAGCGTTTGGGGATGCCATGGACAAGCTTCACCAGTACGGACTGGTGGAGGTCATCCGGGAAGTGGTTGACAGACAGATACCATTCCTTGGAATCTGTCTGGGACTGCAGCTGATGTTTGAAAGCAGTGAGGAGACCCCCGGAGTAGAGGGACTACATCTGTTAGACGGCAGGATCCGCAGAATCCCTGGGGCACCGGGACTGAAGATTCCCCATATCGGCTGGAATGATCTTACGTTCCCCAATGAGGGACGGCTTTTCAAGGGTGTGGAAGAACATTCGTATGTGTATTTTGTACATTCCTATTATTTGGAAGCGACGGATCCTTCCATCGTCACTGCGACGACGGAATACGGTACGCTGATCCATGCCTCCGTGGAGAAGGGCAATATCTTCGCCTGTCAGTTCCATCCGGAGAAAAGTTCCCGGTTAGGACTTAAGATCTTACAGAATTTCGTGGAGATCACACAAAAGTTCCGCGAAGAAAACAAGCAGGGAGGAAGATAAGATGCATACCAAGAGAGTAATTCCCTGCCTGGACGTAAAGGACGGCAGAGTTGTAAAAGGTGTAAATTTCGTGAATTTCCGGGATGCTGGAGACCCTTCGGAGGTAGCGGCAGCGTATGACACAGCCGGTGCGGACGAAGTGGTATTTTTGGACATTACAGCTTCCGCGGACAGTCGTGCTACGCAGCTTGAGTGGGTGCGGAAGGTAGCAAGCAAGGTATTTATTCCGTTTACCGTAGGCGGCGGGATCCGTACCGTGGATGACTTTAAAGCGATTCTTCGCGAGGGAGCGGATAAGATCTCTGTGAATTCCGCGGCGATTATGAATCCACAGCTCATCAGCGATGCGGCGGAGAAGTTCGGCAGCCAGTGCGTGGTTGTTGCCATTGATGCCAAGAAGCGTGTGGACGGCAGCGGTTGGAACATTTATAAAAACGGCGGTCGTGTGGATATGGGCATGGATGCTGTGGAATGGGCGAGAACCGCAGAGAAAATGGGTGCCGGAGAGATCCTGTTGACCAGCATGGACGGCGACGGCACGAAGGAAGGCTACGATCTGGCACTGACCAGAGCCGTGGCGGAGAGTGTGAGCATCCCGGTCATCGCCTCCGGCGGCGCGGGACAGCTGTCTCATTTCTATGACGCGCTGACAGAGGGAAAGGCAGAGGCAGTTCTGGCGGCGTCTCTGTTCCATTACAAAGAATTAGAGATCCGTCAGGTGAAAGAATACCTGCGGGAAAAAGGAATCAGTGTCCGTCTCTAGGGACGACAGGAGGATAGAATTATGGCAATGATCACAAATGACTGGCTGACGGCTTTGAACGGAGAATTTCATAAGCCCTATTACAGACAGCTTTTTGAATTTGTCAAAAACGAATACAACACCACCGTGGTATTTCCCCCGGCGGATGATATTTTCAATGCGTTTCATCTGACACCGTTGAGCAAGGTAAAAGTCGTGATCCTGGGACAGGATCCCTACCACAATGTGGGACAGGCGCACGGGCTGTGCTTCTCGGTGAAGCCGGATGTGGAGATCCCTCCTTCCTTAGTGAATATCTATCAGGAGCTTCACGATGATCTGGGATGCTATATTCCCAACAACGGTTATCTCGTAAAGTGGGCCGAGCAGGGCGTGCTGATGCTCAATACGGTGCTTACGGTGCGGGCACACATGGCGAATTCCCACCACGGAAAAGGCTGGGAAGAGTTCACCGATGCAGCCATCCGGGCGCTGAATGCGCAGGATCGTCCCATTGTGTTTATCCTGTGGGGCAGACCCGCACAGATGAAAAAAAGTATGCTGAACAATCCCAATCACCTGATCTTAGAGGCACCTCATCCCAGCCCCTTGTCTGCCTACCGCGGTTTCTTCGGCAGCAGACCTTTCAGCAAGACCAACAACTTCCTGAAGGAACACGGCGTGGAGCCTATCGACTGGCAGATCGAGAATGTTTTTTCTCAATAATCATTTCCCCTATTGACAAAATAAGGAATCCTTACTATAGTGTTCCTGTAAAGAACTACTAACAAACACTGCAATGAGGAGCAGGTATGGAAGAAGCAGCAATCATAGAACAACTTACCCTGTTCGGACTGAGCAGGCAGGAGGCAGCCATTTATCTGTGTCTTCTTCAGAACGAAGAACTGACCGGCTATGAGGTGGCGAAGCTGACGGGAATCTCCAGATCCAATGTCTATAACGGACTGGCATCACTTACGGAGCACGGCGCCGCTTACGTGATCGAGGGCAGTGCCTCGAAATACCTTGCGGTATCCTTAGAAGAGTTCTGTGACAACAGACTCCGTTATCTGACGAGCGTGAAAGATGCACTGATCGCCAGCGGACCGAAGAAATCCCTGCCCAGAGAGGGATACATCACGATTGAAGGGTACGATCACATCTGTGACAGAATCCGGCATATGATCCTGGGAGCGGAGAAGCGCATTTATTTTTCTGCGACAGGAGAATTTTTGGAACAATGGATCGAAGAGATCAGAGAGTTGGTCCGGGCACAGAAAAAGGTGGTGCTGATCTCGGAGGACAATCGGGAACTTTTCCCGGGAGATACGGAATTGCAAAGCGGAATCATCGAGTACCTTGTACCGGAGCATTTCAGAGAACCGGAGGAAGAGGAACAGCAGCTGGATCAGATCCGTCTCATCATAGATTCCGAGTACATCCTTACCGGCACGGTGACGGGGAAGAACAGTGATGCCTGTCTCTACAGCGGACAGAAGAATTTCGTCAGAGTCTTCAAGGACGCCATGCGCAATGAGATCGCATTGATCAAAATCGCAAATCATTAAATGCTGACAACATTTTTCCTGCGTGGAAGACGGGAAAAAATGTTCCAATAAAACAAAAAGAAAATAAGAAAGGGATAGAACAATGAGTATCAGAGTCGCAATTTTAGGTTATGGTAATTTAGGAAGAGGAATGGAATGCGCAGTAAAGCAGAACGATGATATGGAGCTGGTGGCAGTATTCACCAGAAGAGATCCTGCCACCGTGAAGACTTTAACAGATGTGACAGTATACAACGTAGACCAGTTACTGTCCATGCAGGACAAGATCGATGTCCTGGTGCTGTGCGGAGGCTCCGCAACCGATCTGCCCAAGCAGACCGCAGAGTATGCAAAATATTTTAACGTAGTAGACAGCTTTGATACCCACGCAAAGATCCCCGAGCATTTCGCACAGGTAGATGCCGCAGCCAAGGAAGGCGGCAAGGTAGCCATGATCTCCGTAGGCTGGGATCCCGGTATGTTCTCCTTAAACAGATTGTATGCCAATGCCATTTTAAGAGACGGCAGTGATTACACCTTCTGGGGTAAGGGCGTCAGCCAGGGTCACTCCGATGCCATCCGCCGTATCCCCGGTGTCAAGGATGCCAAGCAGTATACCATTCCCGTAGAGTCCGCACTGGAGGCTGTCAGAAACTGTGAGAATCCGGTACTGACCACCAGACAGAAGCACACCAGAGAGTGCTTCGTAGTAGCGGAAGAGGGCGCTGACAAGGCACAGATCGAAGAGCAGATCAAGACCATGCCCAACTATTTTGCAGATTATGACACCACCGTACATTTCATCACCGAGGAAGAGTTACAGAGAGATCATGCAGGCATTCCTCACGGCGGATTTGTACTGCGTACCGGTAAGACCGGCTTAAACGGTGAGCACAATCACGTGATCGAGTATAGCTTAAAGCTGGATTCCAACCCGGAGTTCACTTCCTGCGTACTGACCGCTTATGCAAGAGCTGCTTACCGCATGAATCAGGAAGGTCAGAAGGGCTGCAAGACCGTATTTGATGTAGCTCCCGCTTACCTTAGCACCCTGACTCCGGAAGAGATGAGAAGCACTTTGCTGTAAATAAAAATAGACTTAGAGGAGATACTTATGGAAAAAAAGGCATTTGTTACCAAAGAAATGATCGAAAAGATCGCAGAAAAATATCCCACACCGTTTCATATCTATGATGAAAAGGGAATCCGTGAGAATGCGAAAGCACTGAAAGAGGCATTTGCATGGAACAAGGGCTACAAGGAGTTTTTCGCGGTAAAGGCGACTCCCAATCCTTTCCTGATCAACATCTTAAGAGATTACGGCTGCGGATGTGACTGCTCCTCTCTGACAGAGCTGATGCTCAGCAATGCCATGGGCGTAAAGGGAGAGGACATCATGTTCTCCTCCAACGATACTCCCGCGCACGAATTTGCATATGCGGCAAAAATCGGTGCTACCATCAACTTAGATGACATCACCCATATCGATTTCCTGGAGAAGACCATCGGTTATCTGCCCAAGACATTGAGCTGCCGTTACAATCCCGGCGGATATTTTTCCATCAGCAATAATATCATGGACAATCCGGGAGATGCCAAGTATGGTTTCACCACGGAGCAGATGTTCGAGGGCTATAAGATCCTGAAGGCAAAGGGAGTGGAGAATTTCGGTATCCATTCTTTCCTTGCCAGCAACACGGTAACAAATGACTATTATCCGACTTTGGCGAGAGAGCTGTTCGAGCTGGCAGTCAAGCTGAAAGAAGAGACCGGTGCACATATTACCTTCATCAATCTGTCCGGTGGTATCGGCATTCCTTACCGCCCGGATCAGGAGCCGAACGACATCAGAGTCATCGGTGAGGGCGTGCGCAAGGTATACGAAGAAGTGCTGGTTCCCGCAGGTATGGGTGACGTGGCAATCTACACGGAGCTTGGCAGATACATGATGGCACCTTACGGACATCTGGTGACCCAGGTCATCCATGAGAAGCACACCCACAAGGAGTACATCGGTGTGGATGCCTGTGCCGTGAACCTGATGCGTCCCGCCATGTATGGCGCTTATCATCATATCACCGTGCTTGGCAAGGAAAACGAGCCCTGCGACCACAAGTACGATGTGACCGGTTCCCTGTGCGAGAACAACGATAAGTTTGCCATCGACCGGATGCTGCCGAAGATCGACATCGGCGATTATATCGCCATCCACGACACCGGTGCGCACGGTTTTGCCATGGGTTACAATTACAACGGTAAGTTAAAATCCGCAGAGCTTCTGCTGAAGGAGGACGGCAGCGTGGAACTGATCCGCCGTGCCGAGACACCGAGAGACTATTTTGCAACCTTTGACTGTTTTGATATTTATAACAAGATCGACTTCGACGCATAAAAAATAATTGTATATAGGAGGATACGAAATCGTGAAATATCCGAAAAATATACAGCAGGGAGGGACCATCGGATTCGTGGCCCCTTCTTTTGGCTGTCAGATCGAACCATATTACAGTGCCTTTGGCAATGCCCAGAAGAAATTTCGGGAAATGGGATATCAGCTGAAGTTAGGTCCCAACTGTTATGCAGGAGAGGGCATCGGCATCAGCAATACTCCAGAAAAATGCGGACAGGAGCTGACGGATTATTATTGCAGTCCGGAGAATGATGTCCTGATCTCCTGTGGCGGCGGAGAGCTGATGTGTGAGACTATGAGGCATGTGGACTTTGAACGTCTGCGGGCAGCAGATCCCAAGTGGTATCTGGGCTATTCCGATAATACCAACATGACCTATCTGTTAACGACCATCTGCGATACGGCATCTGTCTACGGTCCCTGCGCGGCGGCGTTCGGCATGGAGCCCTGGCATGATTCCCTGAAAGATGCCTTCGGGATTCTGACCGGAGAGACCACCGAAGTACAAGGTTACGACAAATGGGAGAAAGAATCTCTGAAAAATGAAGAACAGCCCCTGCTGCCGTATAACACCACGGAACCCAGAGTGCTGAAAAGCTATCTTGGCAGACAGGCAGCAGAAGAAGGACAGGAGATCCGCTTTTCCGGCAGATTATTGGGCGGCTGCATGGACTGCCTGGTGAATTTGCCGGGCACCCGTTTTGATAAAACGAAGGAGTTTCTGGAGAAATATAAAGAGGACGGAATACTTTGGTTTTTAGAATCCTGTGATCTGAATGTCTTCGCCATCCGCAGAGCCATGTGGCAGATGGAGGAAGCCGGATGGTTTCAGTATGTCAAAGGCTTCCTGATCGGCAGACCATTGTGTTTCGGGCAGGAGATGATGGGACTGGACCAGTATGAGGCGGTTCTCGCTGTGGCGGGAGAGAAGAAGGTTCCTGTGATCATGGATGTGGATCTGGGACACCTGGCACCTATGATGCCCATCGTCACCGGAAGCCTTGCGGAAGTAAGGGTATGTGACAATGACATTTCTATCCGCTATGATTATCACTAAAGGAATCATAACAAAAGAGCTCACCCCGCATGGGATGAGCCCTTTTCTATATTAGCAGCCGAAATTGAAATAGCCGCAAAATGCATTCAACCACTGAGAACAGTTAATGAATTTGAAACACATACTTTCTTCCTCCTTTTCCTGTTGCCTGGTGTTCGATTACGTCTGTGTTAGCTAAGCACAAATGCATTGTAACAATTTTGTAACATTTAATCCATAGGAGATTATTGGAAATATTATAATTAAAAATAAAAAGAAAGCGCAGAACCAATTTAGTTCTGCGCTAACTGCCGGCAATGGGACTTGAACCCATACGGTGTTGCCACCAACAGATTTTGAGTCTGCCTCGTCTGCCATTCCGACACGCCGGCATTCAAACACTCACAACAGAAATTATCTTATCATAGATTAAATGGGTTGACAAGACTTTTTTTCCTGAATATAGATACTATTTTTCTAGTCTTTTTCCACAAGATGTTGTATAGTAGAAATGTATGAGTATACGGGAACGCAACCTGTAGAATGTTCTTTTGGGATATGGTGGACGCATGAATTGCAAAGAATTTGAAAAAAATATTCCTGATTTTATCTCCGGGAAACTGGATTTTATAACCATGCAGGAATTCGGAGCGCATATGAAAGAATGCCCAAGCTGTAAAGAGGAGCTGGTGATCCAGTTCTTAGTCACAGAGGGTATGCAGCGGTTAGAGGACGGTGATGCCTTTGACCTGCAGCGGGAACTGGATGTGCGGCTTTCGGAGGCAAAGCGCAAGGTGAAATGCCATATGGCTTTTATGAAGACGGGAGCCGTATTGGAGATTCTCACGATGATCTTTCTGATGGGCTTTTTAGGATGGATCATTTCGTAATAAATCAGGATAGGATAGTAGGATAGAGAGTATGAGTCAGAAACTGGTATTGATCGATGGACACAGCATATTGAACCGGGCATTTTACGGAGTGCCGGACTTAAGCAATGCGGAAGGGCTGCACACGAATGCCATCTATGGATTTTTAAATATTATGTTCAAGATCTTAGAGGAGGAAAAGCCGGAGTATCTGGCAGTGGCTTTTGATGTCCATGCACCGACTTTCCGCCATAAAATGTACGACGCCTATAAGGGGACGAGAAAACCCATGCCTGAGGAACTGCGGGAGCAGGTGCCCGTCATGAAGGAAGTCCTGAAGGCAATGCATATTACGATCATGGAGCAGGCGGGACTGGAAGCGGACGACATTCTGGGGACGCTGGCAAAAAAGGCAGAGCAGGCAGGCATGGAAGTGTCCCTGGTCTCCGGAGACAGAGACCTGCTGCAGATCGCCACGGATCATATCAAGATCCGCATTCCGAAGACGAAGCAGGGCAGAACGGAGATCGAAGACTATTATGCAGCGGATGTGAAAGCGGTCTACCAGGTGACACCGTTACAGTTCATTGAGCTGAAGGCACTGATGGGAGATACCGCGGACAATATTCCCGGCGTGCCGAAGGTGGGAGAGAAGACCGCTCAGGCACTGATGGTGGAGTACGGTTCCCTGGACAATATCTATGCCCATGTGGAAGAGATCTCGAAAAAAAGCATCCGGGAATCTCTGATCGAGCACAAGGACCTGGCAGATTTAAGCAAGACGCTGGCAACCATCAAGACAGACTGTGAATTGCAGTTAGATTACGAGCAGGCGAAGGCGGAAGGGTTCTATACCCCTGAGGCTTATACCCTGTGCAAGCGCCTGGAGTTCAAAAACCTTTTAGGAAGATTTGAAAAAGATGCTGCGGCAAACGACAGTAAAATTGCAGAAACTTTCCGGCAGACCGAAGACAAAGCCGAATTTATAAAATATCTGAAAAAAGCAAAAAAGCAGACACAGATCGGACTGTGGCTGATCACAGAACCTGTGGATGCAACCACGAAAAAAGAAGAACTGCTGGGTGTGGCAGTGTCTGTGACCGACGAAGAGACCGTATTCTATGCATTACAGCATGAAAAGGAGCCGGAGGGACAGTTAAGCCTGTTCGCGGAAATGACAGAGACCGTGGATGATACGGCAGAGATCACGAAAGCATTGCAGGAGCTTTCCGCAGGGGAGAAACTGCAGATCGCCACTTTTGATGTGAAGCGCCAGTATGATTATCTGGACTGCAGCAGCACGAAGCAGTATTTCGATGTGCTGATCGCAGCGTATCTGCTGAATCCGCTGAAGAATGATTATGATCTGGAAGCCATTGCTTCGGAGCATCTGGGAATTCTGATCCCGGGAAGAGCGGAAGTCTTCGGCAAGAGAGACTTCCGGGCGCTGCTTGCGGAAGATGCGAAGAAAGCCATGGAATATGCCTGTTACGGAGCCTATATCTCACGAAAAGGGGAAAAAGTCCTGGCGGACAAGCTGGAGGCAGCAGGCATGAAGCGTCTTATGGAAGAGATGGAGATGCCGCTTTCCCTGGTACTCTACGACATGCAAAAAGAGGGGGTTGCCGTAAAGAAGGAAGAACTGAAGGCTTACGGAGATGCTCTGGTGGCAAGAATTGAGGAACTGGAGAAATCCATTCATAAGCAGGCGGGAACGGAATTCAACATCAATTCTCCCAAACAGCTGGGAGAGGTACTATTCGAGACCATGCAGATCCCCGGTGGCAAAAAGACTAAGACCGGCTATTCCACCGCAGCGGATGTATTGGAGAAGCTGTCAGCGGACTACCCCATCGTCCGGGATATTCTGGAATACAGAGGGCTGACGAAACTGAAATCCACCTATGCGGACGGACTGGCAGCCTATATCGAAGAGGATGGCAGGATCCATACGAATTTCAACCAGACCATCACAGCTACAGGACGGATCAGCTCCACGGAGCCGAACTTACAGAACATTCCCATGCGTATGGAACTGGGTAGACAGATCCGCAAGGTATTTGTCCCGAAGGACGGCTACGAATTCATGGATGCGGACTATTCCCAGATCGAACTGCGTGTGCTGGCACATATGTCCGGGGATGAGCAGCTGATCGATGCCTACAGACAGGAAGAGGACATTCACCGGATCACAGCATCCAAGGTGTTCCATACCCCGTTTGAAGAGGTCACGGATCTGCAGCGCCGGAACGCCAAGGCGGTCAATTTCGGAATCGTCTATGGTATCAGTTCCTTTGGACTGAGCCAGGATTTGAGTATCAGCAAAAAGGAAGCGGCGCAGTACATTGAACAGTATTTTGCCACTTATCCGAAGGTCAAGGAATTCATCGACAAGCTGGTGACAGATGCGAAGGAAAAGGGCTATACGGAGACCATGTTCGGCAGAAGACGTCCGATTCCGGAGCTGTCCTCCTCGAATTTCATGCAGCGTTCTTTCGGGGAGCGTGTGGCAATGAATGCCCCTATTCAGGGAACGGCGGCGGATATTATCAAGATCGCCATGATCAAAGTCTGGAAAGCATTAAAAGAAGAGGGATTGAAGTCAAGACTCCTGCTGCAGGTGCACGATGAACTTTTGATCGAGACAGCACTGGATGAGGAAGAGAGAGTACGCAAGATCCTTACGGAAAATATGAAGTCTGCGGCAGACCTGGCGGTGACACTGGAGATCGACCTGCACACAGGCAGTAACTGGTATGAGGCGAAATAAATGCGTTTTATAGGAATCACCGGTGGTGTGGGTGCCGGGAAAACAGAGATTTTAAAATATATCGGACAACATTATAAGTGCGAGATCTACCTGGCGGACGAGATCGGACATAAGGTCAAGGAGCCGGGAACCGAAGGGTATCGGGCTTTAGTGGAACTGTTAGGTACAGAGATCCTTGCAGCGGACGGACAGATCGACAAACCTGCCATGGCGGCGAAAATCTTCGCAAATCCTGTATTGTTACAGCAGGTCAATGCCATCATTCATCCTGCGGTAAAAAAATATCTGACGGATCGGCTGGAGGAAGCGAAGAAGCAGGGCAAAGTGGAACTGTTTTTCGTGGAAGCGGCACTTCTGATCGAGAGTGGGTATGATAATATTGTGGATGAAATGTGGTATATCTATGCCAGAGAGGATGTCCGCAGGAAGAGACTTTCGGAGAGCCGCGGGTATACACCGGAGAAGATCGAGAAGATTATAGCATCACAGCTTTCGGAGGAAGCGTTCAGAGAGCATTGTGATTTTGTCATTGATAACAGTGACAGTCTGGAAGCAAGCTACAGACAGATCAGACAGAAACTGGAGGCGTATACATGGAAGGAGTAAAGGAAAAACAGGGACAGCTGGTATTCGGGCTGGATATCGGTACGCGAAGCATCGTAGGTACGGCAGGTTACTTAAACGGTGGAAAATTCCATGTACTGTCACAGCGCTCCAAGGAGCATGAGACCAGAGCCATGCTGGATGGACAGATTCACGATATTGGCAAGGTGGGAGAGACCATCTCCCAGGTGAAGGAACAGCTGGAGGCGGATCTGGGCAGAGAGCTTACGGATGTCTGCATTGCAGCCGCAGGTCGTGTACTTCGGACGGTGACGACCTATGTGGAGCACAGTTTTGAGAGCGAACGTGAGATCACGCAGGAAGATGTCTATTCCCTGTGCACCATGGGCGTGGAAAAAGCTTACGAAGAATTCCAAAACAGCAATACTGATACGGATATGAAATTTTACTGCGTGGGCTATACGGCTATGCGTTATTACATGAACGGCTACCAGATGGGCAACCTGGAGGGACACAAGGCGAAGACCATTGCGGTGGATCTGATCGCTACGTTTCTGCCGGACGATGTGGTAGACGGTCTGTATAAAGCGGTAGAGTTGGCGGGCTTACATGTGGCGAATCTGACCCTGGAGCCTATTGCCGCCATTCAGGTGGCAATTCCGGAGAAGTTCCGGATGTTAAATATGGCACTGGTGGATGTGGGCGCAGGTACCAGCGATATTTCCATTACCAAAGAGGGAACCATCACAGCCTATGGCATGATCCCTGTAGCGGGAGACAGCCTGACGGATATTCTGGTACAGCACTGCCTCGTGGAATTCGAGGTGGCAGAGCAGATCAAGAGAAAATGCCGGACCCAGGAGACCATTGAGTACGAAGATATCATGGGACTGCCCCAGACCATCAAGGCAGGCGAAGTGCTGGAACTGTTAGATCCCGAGATCGAGCGGATGACCCAGCTGGTATCCGACACCATCAAGGAATTAAACGGAGACAAGCCGGTCAGCGCCGTGTTCGTAGTAGGCGGTGGCGGCATGGTGCCCGGTTACACGGAGAAGCTGGCAGCGAAGCTCGGCATCATGAAAGAGCGTGTAGCGATCCGCGGACAGGAAGTCATGCAGAGCATTGCCTTTGAAATGGAAAATGCCAGAAAAGATGCCATGATGGTGACGCCCATCGGTATTTGTTTAAGCTATTATGTACAGAGTAATAATTTCATCTTCGTGGAATTCAACGGCGAACGGGTAAAGCTCTACGATAACGGCAAATTATCCGTGACGGATGCCGCCATGCAGATGCAGTTCCCCAATGACCAGCTGTTCCCCAGAAGAGGGGAGGCATTGCTCTTTACCGTCAACGGCAAAAAACGTATGGTGCGGGGCGAACAGGGAGAGGCAGCAGTCATCCGGGTCAACGGAGACGAAGCGGATATGTATACCCAGGTACATAACGGAGACCGTATCGTGGTTACTCCTTCCACAGAGGGAGAGGCAGCAGTTCTGGAGCTTGGGAAACTTCCGGAGATGGGAGATGCCTTGCAGGTCTATGTGAACGGCAAGCAGATCAGTCTGCCTAAGACAGCGGATGTCAACGGCAAAAAAGAGAACGAATTCTACCGGATCGGTCAGGATGATGATATCCGGATTCAGAATTCCTATAGTGTAAGAGAGATCGCGGAATTTCTGGATGTGCCTCTCGGCGAGGACATTAAGGTCAACGATACGGCAGCGCAGCCGGAGACCAGAGTCTATGAGCATTTCACCGTAAGCTGGGATATGGAAAAGGCACTTGCGGAGGAACCGGTGGTAAAGGCGGATGAGGAACTGGAGAAAACAGAATCCGCGGAACATACGGCGCAGAAGATTACACCGGAAGAAACTTCCGCACTGCAGCTTCTTCATCCTCTGACCGTGATCGTGAACCATTCCCCAATTACCATGCAGGGCAAGGCTTCCTATGTATTCGTGGATGTATTTGACTACATTGATTTTGATCTGGGATTCGCGGCATCCGCAGGCAGATCCATCGTAACGAACTTAAACGGTCGTCCCGCCCAGTATATGGAACCGTTAAACGAGGGTGATGTGATCGAGATCTACTGGAAAAATATGAGATAAACAGAAAAGAGATTAAGAAGTTATGAGATTATGTAGTATTGCCAGCGGCAGCAGCGGCAACTGTATTTATGTGGGATCAGAAGCCACACACCTGCTGGTGGACGTGGGAATCAGCGGCAAAAAGGCGGAAGCCGGACTGAACAGTCTGGGACTTACCGGACGGGATCTGGACGGCATCCTGGTAACCCACGAACATATGGACCACGTGGCGGGGCTCGGTGTCATGGCAAGAAAATACGATGTACCCATCTATGCAACCTCGGGAACCTTAGAAGAGATTCAGAAGATGGGGAATCTCGGGAAGATCGATCCGGCACTGTTCCGTGAGGTAAAAGAAGACGTGAAGCTGACCATCAAGGATCTGACCGTCAATCCCATGAAGATCTCTCACGATGCGGCGCAGCCCGTGGGATACCGTATTGCCTACGGAGATAAAAAGGTGGGAATCTGTACGGATCTTGGTGTCTATAACGATTACACCGTGGAGTGCCTGAAGGGAATGGACGCCCTGCTGATAGAAGCCAACCATGATGTGAAGATGCTGCAGGTAGGTCCCTATCCCTATTATTTAAAACAGAGAATCTTAGGAGACAGAGGACATCTCTCCAATGAAAATTCAGGAAAGCTCCTTTGCCGTATTTTACATGATAAGCTGCAGGCTATTGTTTTAGGGCATCTGAGCAAGGAGAACAACCTCCCGGAGCTTGCCTATGAGGCGGTCCGCATGGAGATCACCATGGGAGAGAATCCTTATAAAGCGGAGGATTTCCGAATGATGGTGGCGGACAGAAGTAACGTATCTCCGGTCATCAATATTGCTTAACTTATTTGTTGCAAAATGTAGCAAAGTGTAGTTTAATAGAAAAAATAAATGCATGAAGCCATGCGGAAAATGAGGGCGATTATGAAAAAAACAATTATTACGGTAGTTGGTAAGGACACAGTAGGCATTATCGCAAAGGTATGTACTTATCTTGCGGAGAACGGCATCAATATCCTGGATATTTCCCAGACCATCGTGCAGGGATATTTTAACATGATGATGATCGTTGATACCAACCAGATGCAGAAATCTTTTGGCGATATGGCGGATGAACTGGCTGCGCTCGGGGAAGAGATCGGCGTAGTGATCAAATGCCAGAAGGAAGAAATTTTTGACAAGATGCACCGCATCTGATGCCCCGCGATTTTAAAAAGATAAGACCCGAAGGGGCAGATAGGAGCCGTAATGATCAATTTATATGAAGTAACAGAGACCAACAAAATGATCGAGGAAGAGAACCTGGATGTGCGTACCATCACATTGGGCATCAGCCTGTTAGACTGTATCGATTCCGATCTGGACAGATTAAATGAGAAGATCTATAACAAGATCTACGAAGCTGCCAAGGATCTGGTGAAGACCGGAGAGGAGATCTCCAGAGAATTTGGTATCCCTATTGTAAATAAGAGAATTTCCGTAACCCCCATCGCACTGATCGGTGGTGCGGCATGTCATACCGTGGAAGATTTCGCAAGTATTGCAAAGACTCTGGATAAAGTGGCACATGAAGTGGGCGTGAATTTCCTGGGCGGCTATTCCGCACTGGTAAGCAAGGGAATGACTCCGGCAGACGAACTGCTGATCCGTTCCATTCCTCTGGCGTTGTCCACCACAGAGCGTGTGTGCAGCTCCGTGAACTTAGGTTCCACCAAGACCGGTATCAACATGGATGCAGTAAAGCTCATGGGAGAGATGGTGAAGGAGACCGCAGAGTATACGAAAGAAGACGATTCCCTGGGCTGTGCAAAACTGGTAGTATTCTGTAATGCACCGGATGATAATCCTTTCATGGCAGGTGCTTTCCACGGTGTCACCGAAGCGGACAAGATCATCAATGTCGGTGTCAGCGGACCCGGTGTGGTGAAGACTGCACTGGAAAAGGTGCGCGGTGAGAACTTTGAGGTGCTCTGTGAGACCATCAAGAAGACAGCATTCAAGGTAACCCGTGTAGGTCAGCTGGTAGCACAGGAAGCTTCCCGGATGTTAAATGTGCCTTTTGGCATCGTGGATCTGTCTCTGGCACCGACCCCCGCCATCGGCGACAGCGTAGCCGATATCCTCTGCGAGATTGGTCTGGAACATGCCGGAGCTCCTGGAACCACTGCAGCCCTTGCTCTGTTAAATGACCAGGTGAAAAAGGGCGGAGTTATGGCATCCTCTTATGTTGGAGGCTTAAGCGGTGCATTTATTCCCGTCAGCGAAGACCAGGGAATGATCGATGCGGTCAATGCCGGAGCCCTCACCATCGAGAAACTGGAAGCCATGACCTGTGTCTGCTCCGTAGGTCTGGACATGATCGCTATCCCCGGAGACACCAAGGCAACCACCATTTCCGGTATCATTGCGGATGAGATGGCAATCGGTATGGTGAACCAAAAGACCACCGCTGTGAGAATCATCCCCGTCATCGGAAAAGGCGTGGGAGAGACCGTGGAATTCGGCGGACTGCTAGGCTACGCGCCCATCATGCCCGTGAATACCTTCTCCTGTGATGCCTTCGTCAACCGTGGCGGACGCATCCCCGCACCCATCCATAGTTTCAAGAACTAAATAGAAAGTTAGTGAAATACCCACGAACGCTCACGGCGAACAGAACATCACGC
>CAVJMX010000048.1:0-19668 GCA_963650795.1 Bacteroidales bacterium H4 | reverse complement strand
TTTTCGGTAATGGCATCACCAATTTTTTCTATAATATCCATGATAGAATCTCCTTTCTAACATACACTTTGTCGCTGCCATGATAATTCAGCCCGTAGATCCATTGCACTGAACATCTCTATTGTACTCTCCCCGTAAAATTGCGTCAAGCCCACAGCACCACTTGCACTTTAGAAACATTCTGTGCTATAATCCACTTGTAATAGCATTGGAGGTGACATCATGCAACCGCTGTATACAGCTATGAAAGTCAATAATGAAATCGAATTGTGTGAAGTATCCAATCCCGATTGCAAGCAGCTCATTGAGAGAGCTTTATTAAAAAATCGGATTTCTTACTACATCCGTTGGCCGAAAGCATCTCTATTCAGTCGCAAAAAGGACTCCTGCATCATCTGCATCAATGAAAATGTTAAGGATGCAGCAGAGGAGATTGTCCGTGGAATCTGTGATGAATCAGGATATAATGTGCGCTTTATTTTAAAGCGTTCCAATAACAGTTACTTATAGTGCAGGCATGTTTTTTCAGAAGCTTGTATGTACATAGTGTACAAAAAGGAGAGTCAGATGACTCTCCTTTTTTAGATCTTATATCCGTTATCACTTAAGCATTAATCAAAATCAAATTTGGTGTAACGCTCATACATTGCTCCATAACGGAATCTTGCCATTTTATTTTTCTGCAGGACATCTTCTTCGGATCCTCTGTACTGACAACGCAGGCAGTAGTATTCCTTCTTATCCTTATCGTAGAACATATCCATATCGATATCTCTCATGAAGCAAGAGGGACATCTGTAGTTTAATTTGCCTTTTCCAGCTTGAGCCATGTTGCAACGACCTCCTTATCCTTGATCTTGGAATTGTAACCCAGTGTAAACATCGGGGAGAATGCATATCCTTCCTTCACGTAGCCGACTGCGCCTTCTGCGTTGGTGCTCATGGATACAGCGGTCTCGATCTGAGGGATGACAGCTCTTACTTCGTCAGCGTCTGCCTTCTCCAGTTCTCGGCACTTGTACTCGTAATCCAGAGTCTCTACCTCGCTGCCCTTCTTGGTGCTTAAGGTGATACCCAGCATATCCTCTGAGTACTCTGTGGTACCGTAGCACGCTACGATGTACTCGTTCAGTTCTACTTCTGCATTAGGATCGCTCATCTCCAGAATCTTACGCTCGATCTTGATAGCGGAGCTGCCTTCCTCGAAGGAAACGATGGTCTGTAATTTTACGGTCAGATCGTAGAACTCGATATCTACGGGATCCAGTGTCAGGATTCTGGTGTTGCCTTCCTGAGAGAAATGAGCCTTGGTACGGCACAGGCACAGATCCACTTCTTCGCCGTTATGTTTTAACTTGGCACTTCTTACGGTACCTTCTCCTGCATAGTGGGTGAAGTAACCTGCACGGTACTTCTCCTGGATCAGGAAAGGATAGGAAGCATCGGTCACATGCTTGGTGCCGATACCTACGGGCCACTCCAGCTTTGCAGCGTAAGGACGCAGGTCTACGATAGCACCGCCCTGATCCATATTTACGCAGGCACGCATGAAGGGATCGCAGTACCAGAACAGCTGCTTGTCGGAGCCGTACAGAATATCTCTCCACAGAGCACACTCGGGCTCGGTGTAGGTCTTCTTCTGACGATAGTAATCAGCGAACTCAGCCATGGTCATATCGGTAAGCTTGCCTTCCTTCTTCAGATCGCCATAGTACTTCATACCGTCTTCATAGCTCTTCTTCAGCAGTTCATAAGGCTGCTCCCAACGACCCATTTTGTTCAACCAGCCGGGTCCTACGAACATCATGTTATATGCGTATCCGTTGTTGTACTTCTCCAGGGAACGATACTGATCGATCAGGTTGTACAGATAAGGATACTCCCAGGTCTTGGTGTCGTAGATCATACCACGCAGTACGTTCTGAGGATGGGTTCCGAAGTTGGAGCCGTTACCGTCGTAGCAAGCTAACAGATCTCTGGACAGATGAGGGATCGCTACAATACCGCTGTCCTCTGCCTCGTTGGCTGCGGGTGCATGGGTGTTCTGCTTGGAAGGGATCCAGGGAGCCCAGGGACCGCCATCCATGAAGGTATACCAGGAGTTGTTGCAGGTATGGTATGCCTTGGGACCTTCTTCCCAACAGGTTGCTACCGCACATTTTACGGTAGGATAGGTTGCTTTGATATAGTTGGTCAGGTCAGCATCCATGTAGTAAGAACCGGTGGATTCGGGATAGAATCCGAATTTCTCATGGAACTTGCCGAATACATCATCCACGATAGACTTCTTGTCTTCCATGGAGAACATCCAGATACAGAAATCCTTAGTCTTATACTTCTCACGAAACTCTGTGCAGGGCAGTCCTAAAAGAGACAGTGCGATCTCATCACCGTATTTCTCATGATCTGCCTTAGCCAGTGCTACTGCTTCGTCATTGAACAGTGAAGCGTAGGTCATCTGAATGGTGGTCTTTAAACCGTTCTTGTGTGCAGTTTCCTGCTGAAACTTGAAAATATCCAGAGACTCTGTCAGCAGTGCTTTTCTGCCCAGATCCTCTTCTTTGCCGTGTCCGGTTACTTTTTCCGCATACTCGGGAACCATCTCCGGACGGTGAATAATATTCACGATAAACTTATCCATCTTTTCCTCCATCTCGCCATTTGGCATTTATTATCTGTCATATCTCGTAGCTATTCAGCGCCTCATTCGCAAAATGTCTCTTCGAGACATACTTTTTGCTCATTGAGTCGGCTTCGCCAAATAAATATTTTCAGATGTTCTTACGAATGCAAGCATTCGACAAACATCTTCTAATATTTACTGGCTCTGAATAGTTCCAAAATCCCTGATGGTTTTCAGGGCAGGTAATACTTTTCCATCATAATCGAACAGTGCCTGGTTCGCCCATTCGTTTCCGCCGGGTCCGGGATCCTGAATATATTTCAGGGACTCCTCATTCGCCCAGCCGCAGCCGGGCAGGGGGATCCATGCCGGCTCCCAGTAATAGAAACCTTTTCCTCTGCCGTCCGGAACCTGTGCGATACGCTCCATAACCTTCTGCATAAATGCAGCCTGTCCTTCCGGTGTCATGGGATACTCTACCGCTTCCGCAAGGTGGGGCTTGGTCGCCATACCCTTGCGCTCTTCCGGCGTCAGCTTCTCTCTGTCGGCATAATCTTCCATGGTAAATCCCATAGATACTTCCGCCACGACGACATCTTTCTGATATCTCTGAGAAAGATCGTTCATATTATTGGTCAGATCATCAATGGTTCCGTGCCAGAAAGGATAGTAGGACAATCCGATGACATCGAAGTCCTCTCCTCTCTGTACATAGGCATCAAACCATTCTCTGCAGCGGGCATTGTTGCCGCCGCAATCCAGATGAAGCATCACACGGCTGTCCGGGGATACCTCTCTTACCGCACGGATGCCCGCGCTGATAAAACGGGCGATATTGTCCACATTGTCCCACTTGCCATGGGGCCACATCAGACCATTGGTGATCTCGTTACCTACCTGTACCATCTCCGGAAGCAGATCCAGACGCTTTAATTTTAAAAGCACGTCCTTTGTGTAATCATACACATGCTTTTCCAGTTCGGCAGCATCGGCATACGCCCACTCCTTGGGTGGGAACTGTTTGCCGGGATCTGCCCAGAAATCGCTGTAATGCAGATCCAGCAGATAGCTGTAGCCCAGTTTTTTGCCCGCCTTAGCCAGTGCCACCAGCTTGGCGAAGTCGCTGGTACCGGCTCCGTAAGGCTTGCCGTCCTCACTATAAGGATCGTTCCAGAGACGGATACGCAGAGAATTGGCACCGTATTTTTTCAGGATCTCCAGCGCATCCCCCTCTTTGCCTTCGTCATAATACTTTGCACCGAGAGCTGTCTCTTCCGGCAAAGTTGATACATCCATACCTTTGATAAATTCTTCCATATTACTCCTATTACTCGAATATATTAGCCCTTAACGGCACCACCGGTGATACCTTCCACATAGAACTTCTGCATGATAACGAACAGTACAGAAATAGGAATGGATACCAACACACCGCCTGCGCAGAACTGACCGAAGTAGGTATTGATCAGGCTCTTCTCCAGCATATTATACAGACCGATAGCAACAGTCCACTGGGAAGAAATTCCGGCATTCAGCATCAGCTTTGCATATACGAAATCCATCCAGGGCACCAGGAAGGAACTGATAACCGTGTATACGATGATGGGACGGCTCATAGGAATTACGACCTTCCAGAAGATCGTAGCCTCGCTGGCGCCATCCAGGTAAGCTGCCTCACGCAGGGAATTCGGAATCGTATCAAAGAAGCCCTTTGCGATCAGATAGCCAAGTCCGGATCCGGCGGAATATACCAGGATCAGTCCGAAATGGGTATTGGTAAGGTTCATGGTCTTCAGAATGAAGTACACTGCGATCATGGACAATACGCCGGGGAACAGGTTTACAATAACTGCAGCGTTCATCAGCGGCTTACGAGCTGGGAAACGCATGCAGGATGTTGCATAAGCCACCATCAGTACAAATGCGGTGGAGATAACGCATACTGCACATGCGATGATGAAGGTGTTCTTGAACCAGTTGGGAAACTGTGCCACACTGTCCGCGGAGAACAGCAGATTCTTATACTGCACCAGACTCCATTCCTTCGGGAAAAAGGTACTGGTATTCATACCAGTGTATGAACTGAAGGAAGTTACAACCAGCCATACAATGGGCACCAGCCATATAAATGCCAGCACTGCCAGCAGCAGATTGTGTAAAAAGGTCTTAACAAATTTCTTCATTAACGGAATGCCTCCTCTCTGTCACCTTTCAGGAATCTGCTGAAGGCAATGAGGGTGAATACCGCGCAGATGATAAACACGATAATACCAATGGTGGATGCCATCTTGTAGTTGTAGTAATTCTGTGTCAGGTTGAACAGCCAGGTAATCAACAGGTCTACTTCCTTCGCCTGAGAGTTAGCCATCGCCTGGTTGGTGGTGGTATAGACATCCTGAGTCAGCAGATAAATTACATTAAAGTTGTTGATATTCTTGACAAAGTCTGTTACCAGGGAAGGACCGGTAACAAATAGCATATAAGGCATGGTGATATGAATAAAGCTCTGTGCCGGTGTTGCACCGTCGATCTTGGCACTTTCCAGCTGATCAGAAGGAATATTCATCAGTACGCCGGTAGCGATCAGCATCTGGTATGGAACACCGATCCAGATATTGATCAGAATAATCATTACATGTGCCCATCCGGGGGCGGACAGAAACGGAATGTAGCTGGTGCTGATGGCACCAATACTACGCAGCCAGTCTGTAATTCCTGCATTTGCACAGATAGTGTTCATAATACCATTGTTCGCAAAGAAATTACGAACCAGCAACAGAGATACGAACTGCGGAACCGCGATGGTCACGATGAAAAGAGTTCTCCACAGCTTCGGGCACTTGGTTCTCTTGTTGTTGATCAGTAAGGACAACAAAATACCACCGATGTATGTAGTAAAGGTTGCGAACAATGCCCATACCAACGTCCAGATCAGGATCTTACGGAACGCATAACCAAAGGTAATGGTCAGTCCACCGCTCGAGAGCAGATTCTTGAAGTTGCTGAATCCAACCCAGGTAAACAGTGCGGAGGGGGGCATATGTCCCTGATCATAGTTGGTAAATGCTACTGCGATCAGGATCAGCAGAGGAATGATTGTGAAGATAACAACACCCATGACCGGAAGTGCCAGCAGAGTCACATAGAACTTCTCATTTGTAAACTGCCTCATATCTTCGCGGAAAGAATTGATGTGTTCTCCTGCCAGTGCTTTCTTCTGCAGACGATATACTGCCACTTCGTTCTTCAGCCAGATCATCAGGAAGGTGAACCAGATCACGAATGAAACTACTGAGAATAACAGGATCATAAATGAGTTGTCATAATCGTTGAATTCATTCTGCATGGTTGCGATGTTGAAAACTGTCTCCTGCTGTACAGTTCCCAAAGTTCCAAAATCACGTACGTACTCTGTGGCAAAGCCAAAGGTGAATACAATGACTGCCACTTCGAGCAGAGTCATTAAAATACCTTTCATAATTTGTTTTCTGCGGATATATCCTGCTCCCATCCAGACCAGGGATAATTTTACAAACAGATCTCCTTTTGCAACTGCTTCGCCGAACTCCCGGAAGAATCCTCCGATGCCTTTGAAGAAAGATCCGATGCCGCTCTTTTTCTTCTTCATTCTCTGCCCTCTCCTTTCCTTTTATAAATTGTATGCAACTATTCCGAACCACGTACATTATGTCAATATGTACATCGAATGCCTGCATTCATAAGAACATTTGAATAGTTACATAGTCCGATAGCAGGAGTCGAACCTGCCTGCCGGAAACGATTTCAGTAAAAAGGCATCCTTCCACTACGTATTTATGTTCATAGCTTCAGGACGCCTTTCTTCTCTCTGTTTCGTTCTGCACCAGAACGTATCCATCATTCATTTGTAAGCAGAGCCGGAACAGATTATTTTTTCTTATTCAGCGGGTACAGAAACACCTGCTACAACATCATCCAGAGCTGCCTGGATACCAGCCTCATCATCAGCCTTCAGCTGACCCTGAGCGATCTTCTCGCCAAAGGTAGCGGTAGGATCCCAGTATTTGCCGCCAACGACCTGAACTACACCGTAAGCGGACTGCTCAGCCAGTGCTGCGATAGCAACGTTGGAAGAAACCTCATCAGAAGCAGCAACGTTGATATTGGAAGGTCCGATTTCTCTCTCAGCAAAACGTACTGCCTGGTTGTCCTCGTTGGTGATCCAGTCAGCCAGCAGAGTTGCCCAGCCTGCATTGGTGGAATACTTGTTAACACCTACCAGCTTGAAGCCTGCTACAGAACCCTGCTGGATCTGCTTGTCGCCGCAAGTATAGGTAGGAAGCTTGGTTGCTGCATAGCCTTCACCGAAAGCGGTCTGAGCTGCGGTTGCATCCCATGTACCAGAAACTACTGCACACAGATCACCGGAAGCAATCTGGTTGGAAATATCGCCATCAGCGATTGCCAGGAATGCACTGTTGCCAGCGATGTCCAGCATAGACTGTACAACCTGTACGCCGGTGATTCCATCAGCACTGGTTCCGTTCCAATCCATTGCTGTGCTGCCATCATCGTTCAGAGCGGTAGTAAATCCAGCACCATAGAAGAAGGAAGCGTTATACCAACCGGAAGCAAGGGTCATACCAACCTTCTTGCCAGCTTTCTGTGCTGCTGCAAGTAAGGTATCCCAGCTCTGTGCATCCTCAGCGGATACTAAAGTGGAATTGTAATATAAGAAGTAACCGTTATCAGCACTCATAGGGAATGCATACAGTGTGCCGTCCTTGGTAGCTGCATCAACAGAACCGGGAGCGTTTGCACTCTTAACATCGTCTACGCTCTTGCCAGCATAAGCTTCCAGAGCTGCATCCATGTCATCGATGGACTGCAGAGCACCTGCATTTACCAGGTCAATCAGCTGATCAGATGCGAATGCATATACATCAGCAGCAGCCTCTACATCGGCTAAAACAGTATCCTTAGCTGTGGACTCGGACTCGGTACCAAGCTGGATATCGAAGTTTGCATAATCTGCATAATGCTCTTTGAAGGAATCAATCATGCCCTGTAACATGGTCTGATCTTCCTCAGCACCCCAGATTCTTAAAGAAACATCCTGCTTCTCAGCGGGAGCGGTCTGTGCAGCCTCAGTAGAAGCTGCGGTAGTAGCAGCGGCATCAGTGCTGGTGTTTTCGGAAGTATTGGAGCTTCCGCAAGCTACCAGAGAGAATGCCATAGTCAGTGACATTGCTAAAGCGACTAACTTTTTCATTTTGTTATCCTCCTGTTTTGTTTTGCAAGTTTGTGCGCATTGCGCAACCGCTTGTCTACGATAATAGTGTAGCAACATTTCTTTATGTTGTCAATTTATAATAATGACTGATATTGAGATTCAAAATTGTGCACTTTGCACAACCCTCTTTGGAAAGTCTTGATTTTACTGGGTTTTCTGTATATGGCATTTTTTCAAAAAAGTGATTTTTTGACCCGGTTTTTCAAAAAAATATTGGAAAACGTTTTTCTAAATCATGACTTTCAACGTCAAAATCAGCCTTTCGTAGACTCCTTTAAGATGATCTCGTAGTCTAACATCGTTTTGTCCGGAACTGTTTTGCCGTGGATCATGTCCAGAAGCACCTGACAGGATCTCCGTCCCAGTTCCGTAATATTGAATTTCAGAGAAGTCACGGTAACCGGATAATTTTCCAGGATACGGCTGTAGTGACAGGATGCCACCTTCATCTGATCCGGGATTCTCACACCCATGCGGGCAAGCTTTCTGACCACTTCATCACAGATATAGTCGTCCTGGCACAGAATGCACTCTACGCCGCTTTCTTTCAGCTCTTCCACTGCTTTTTCCACCATTGCCCTGGTGTTTAAGTCCGTGTAGACCAGATCCTGATTCAGCTTCCGTTTTCCCTTTTGGTAGGCTTCCTCATAGCCCTGGAGCCTGCAGCGGTTGACCATCTGGCCCATATTACAGCCCAGATAGGCGATATTCTGTATTCCCTTGGCGAACAGAACCGTTACCAGTTCCTTGCAGGCTCCCACATTGTCATGATCTACCTGTACCACGTCATCGTCCGGAATCTTTCCCACCGCTACAAAGGGAATCTGCTTCTGTTTCAGGAATTTTACGTATTTATCGTTCTCATAAGTCCTGGTAAGGATCATTCCGTCCACTTTCCGGTTCTTGATCAGTCTTTCCAGTGGTTTGGTATCGTTTCCGTTCGTGGTTACCACGATAATATCATAATCATTTGCCTGTGCCACCTCTTCCACGCCGTACATGCAGGTATGGAAAAAAGGGATATCCACCAGTGTGTTCACTTCCGGCAGGATAATCGCGATATTGTTAGTCCTCGACTGCGCCAGGCTCTGCGCCGCCGCATTGGGATAAAAACCGTGTTCTTCGATATAATCCAGGATTCTGTCTCTAGTAGCCGCACCGATACGACCTTTCCCGGAGATTGCCCTGGATACGGTACTGGCGGATACTCCCAGCTCTCTCGCCACATCATGAATCGTCATTGTCTTGTCACCGTCGAAATTACTACTCATCTCACACCCCATTCTTTGCGCAATCCGTCCGTTTCGCAGTTTTTTTGTCTGTCTTTCATGCGCAAACGATTGTTCATAATTATAGTAGCATCTTGCCAGGTGGCTTTCAATGCATCTTTTTACACAAATTCCTATTTCATTTCTATACAATAGTTACAAAAGAGTAGGAAATCTTGAGGTTATTTCACCTGTTTTTCCTAATTTTGGTTTCGGAACTGTTTCCAATGAATTCCTATTATGTCTGGAATATCAGCTATCCGGAAAACTGTCTGCCACGCATAGTTTTCCATACCCCACGCGGTCATTGGGGTATTCCGTCTCTCCCCTTAAGGGTCTAGCGCCTTTTCGGAGGCAGGCTTTGACTTTTTCCCCGTAAAGGAAGGGATCGTTCCCCCGCACGATGCCCCATTCCAATATAAGAGCTGCCGCGCCGCTGACGATAGGCGTAGCGAAGGAAGTACCGGTCACAGGGGTAAAGCTGCCGTAAGTATCCGGTGCCTGAATGTTCACGCCCGGTGCCACGAGATCCGGTTTGGTCAGTCCCGCGGCTGCCACACCAATGGTACGGGTGCTGTCGACATAGCCTCTGCCGGAGAAATCTGCATAGGTATCGTAGACCGGGTCGTAAGCCCCTACTGTGATCACTTTTGTCGCCGTGGAGGGAACCGTCAGCGTCACCTGCGGAGTGGACCGGTAAAATCCCGTGCTGTCCCCTGCGGTGCTTCCCGCCGGAAGATACAGATAATATTGCCCGGTTACCGTCACCACCGGCTCCAGCCGGATGGTCCAGATCCCTGCGTTAATATAACTGCCCGATGCCGGTATCATATCCAGATAGATCTCCTGCGCCACAGAATAAGGCAGCGGTTCCCCCAAGTAGACCAGCACCCGTGTCTGTTCCAGTTCCAGTGTATATTTTCCACCCTGAATATTCGTAGAAAGCTCAGCGCTCTCACCACCCGGCGCCCGAAGCCTTATCCGGAACACATCACTGTAATTTTTCCACAGTTGGATGTTCAGGCTCCTTACATAACTTCCCACCGCCAGTTCCACCAGACTGTCTCTTTCGATATTCCCGGTGTAATGCCCCCTGGCGGCTCCTTCGTTGCCGCTGCCTACACAGATCACCGTCCTGCCGATCTCGGAAGCATTATCCAAAAAGCGCTCCAGCAGGGAGCTTCCGTCATGAGAGCCGTAGCTGTTGCCGAAGCTTAGATTGATGACAAGAGGCATATTCAGCTGTCCGGCTTTTCGTAGCGCATATGTCACTCCACGCATAATCTCTGTAGTCCGCGGGAAACTTTCCTCCCTGGACAGTCCCAGTTTCACTACGATTAGCTCCGTCTCCGGTGCTGCACCCGTGTAGAGACCGTCTACGCTCCGACCGGCAGCGATTCCTGCTACTGCTGTCCCGTGACCGGTCAGATCCCGGCTTGGAATCAGACGATAGCGTTCCGGTGCGCTCCGCTTTAGCGCCTGATTGATCTCCTCTTCCATATATTCTGTCCCGAGGGAAAATCCCATGGGAACATTTCCGAATGCCACCGGGGCACTTTCTTCTGTCTCCGTTTCCATTGCCCGGTTCTCGGAAATCACCCCGTCATATGGGACCGCCTGGTTCCATGGGATCGATTGATCCCATAAATATCGTATCCTCGTACTGCCGTCCGCCCTGCGGAACACCTCCAGATCCCAGGTGATTCCGGAATCCAGCACAGCCAAAAGAACGCCCCTTCCATTCAGAAAAGGCGTTCTCATCGTAACCGGTGGAAAACAGGATGCACCGGCAGGCTCTGTCTGCTGGTAATAAAACCGCTTGGGCTTTTCCACATATTCGATCTCCGGTGTCTCCGATACCCTGTCTACCAGAGTCTCCGGGACTGTCAGGATCGCATATCCTGCGATCAGTTCTTCCACCACAATATTCTGTTCCCGCAGTCTGTCCAGACTGCCGTGATATTTTACGATCAGCTCCCAGCTGCGGTTCGCCGCACTATAGCCGACATTCAGACTCTCTGTCTGTTCCCGTTCTGTCTCCGGGGTCTCCAATGCAAGATTCAGGATATTCTCCAGCTTCTGATCCATTCCTATTACAATCTCCGCATGCGTTCCTGTATTCTTACATCTTATGCCGGTTATGCCAGAACGTTCCTGGCTGTTCATACTTCTTTCGTTCTTGATTACTCGTTCCAGAATTCCTTCAACGCCCGCACCGCATACTCGGTGTCCATCATGCCTGCGGTCTCCACAGCGGAATGCATGGCTAACTGTGGCAGTCCGATATCCACACTGGATACAGATACATGGGCGGTGGAGATGTTGCCAAGGGTCGATCCGCCGGTGATATCCGAACGGTTGGCATAGGTCTGGTAAGGTACTTTTGCACGCTCGCAGTAATCCTTCATCTTCGCAGCAGAGATGCCGTCCGTGGTATATTTCTGACTTCCGTGGAATTTGATGACGATTCCGCCGTTTAAGTAAGGGCGGTTGGCAGGGTCTGCCTTCTCCGGATGGTTGGGATGTACCGCATGGGCATTGTCCGCAGAGATCAGAAAGCTATCTGCGATCCAGCGCAGGTACGTGCTGTGATTCGCACCAAGCCCCTCTGTAATTCTGGCCAGCACATCCGCAAGGAAGGTAGAATCCGCGCCCTGTCTGGTGCCGCTTCCCACTTCTTCATTGTCAAATACCGCACAGATATTAATGTATTCCGCAGGTGCACTCTCCGTAAAAGCTTTGGTCAGTGCAAAAGCGCTCTGCAGGTCATCCAGTCTCGGAGACAGTACAAATTCGCCCTTTGCTCCTAAGAATCTTCCCTCCTGTCTGGTATACAGGAACAGATCCTCCCCGAGAATCGCCTCCGCATCCACACCGGCAGCCTCTGCCGCCAGGGCGAGCAGTGTGGTCTTCTCCGCTGTCTCTGTCGTATCAAACGCCGCATCCGCAAACAAAGGCAGCATATCCACCTGGGGATTGTACTCCACGCCCTTGTTCATCTCCCGATTCATGTGAATAGCCACGTTAGGAATCACGCAGAGATCCTGATCGATATTCACCAGTCTGCTCTCAATGCCATTTTCCCCGCGCACTGCCAGTCTGCCTGCCACAGAGAGGGGTCTGTCCAGCCAGGTGGACAGGATCATGCCACCGTATTTTTCGGTGTTCAGCCGCAGATAATGTTCTTCCACGGTCAGCTCCGGTTTCTCCTTTACTTTAAAACTGGGAGAATCGCTGTGTGCCGCTGCCATATGGAAGCCCTTCACCGTTCCCGCCGGAATGGAAAAAGCAATCACGGAAGAATCATTGCGCTCCGTGTAATATTTTCCGCCTTTTTCCAACTTCCATTCTTCCGTCTCCCGAAGTTTCCGGAATCCTGCTGCCTCCAGCATTTTTCCGATATTCTCTACCGCATGAAAGCAGGTAGGGCTTTTTGTGATAAAATCCAGCATTTCTTTTGCTGTCTTCTGAAAATCATTCATGCTACATCCAGTCCTTCCGTAACTCTCCTAGCGCTCCGCACGCATGGGATTATTGAGGAAATCCTCATAAGTCAGACGGATACCGTCTTCCAGTTCCGTCGTATAATGGTAGCCCAGGCTCTCTAATTTGCTGACATCCAACAGTTTTCTGGGAGTTCCGTCCGGCTTGCTGGGATCCCATTTGATCTCTCCGGTATAGCCTACGACCTTCGCCACCAGTTCCGTCAGCTCCCGGATGGTCAGTTCCTTGCCGGTGCCCAGGTTCACGGTCTCATTGCCGCTGTAGGTGTTCATCAGGTATACACAGGCATCCGCCAGGTCATCCACATAGAGGAACTCTCGCAGAGGAGTTCCGGTTCCCCAGCAGACTACTTCCTTTGCACCGGATTCCTTCGCTTCATGGAAACGGCGGATCAGTGCCGGAAGCACATGGCTGTGGGTGGGATGATAGTTGTCGTTCGGTCCGTACAGATTCGTGGGCATCACGCTGATATAATCGGTTCCGTACTGTCTGTTCAGGAACTCGCAGTATTTCAGACCGGAAATCTTCGCCAGCGCATATGCCTCGTTAGTCTTCTCCAGCTCAGAGGTCAGCAGGCAGCTCTCCTTCATAGGCTGCGGTGCCATACGGGGATAAATGCAGCTGCTGCCCAAAAACATCAGCTTTTTACAGCCGTTCTGCCATGCGGCATGGATCACATTCATCTCCAGGATCATATTTTCATACATGAAATCCGCCAGAGCTTCGCTGTTTGCCATAATGCCGCCCACCTTCGCCGCTGCCAGGAATACGTAATCCGGCTTTTCCTCAGCGAAAAATGCTTCTACGGCATCCTGTCTGCACAGATCCAGTTCCTTATGGGTGCGTGTGATGATGTTGGTATAGCCGTTTCTCTCCAGCGCTCTGCAGATGGCACTTCCTACCATGCCTCTGTGCCCTGCTACGTATATTTTTGCGTCTTTTTCCATAATACTCTGTCCGCTTCCTCTCGTTAGATTACTTTAAATTTCTTTTAACAGCGCCGCTTCCGCTTTGGCTAACTTCAGGTCATGTTCCGCCATCAGACAGCACAGTTCCTCATAGCTTGTCTTTTGGGGATTCCATCCCAGCACGGTACGTGCCTTCTGCGGATCTCCCCACAGGTCTACCACATCGGTGGGACGATAGAAAGCCTCGCTGACTTCTACCACGACTTTACCGTTTGCCTTGTTGATTCCTTTTTCCTGGATGCCGCTTCCCTGCCATTCCAGCTCGATTCCGGCATAATGGAACGCCAGCGTGGTGAACTCTCTTACTGTATGCTGTACGCCGGTAGCGATGACAAAATCCTCCGGCTTGTCATGCTGCAGCATCAGCCACATACACTCCACATAATCCTTCGCATAGCCCCAGTCCCTCTTGGAGTCCAGGTTGCCCAGATACAGCTTGTCCTGGATGCCGCAGGCGATCCTGCCGGCTGCCAGTGTGATCTTACGGGTCACGAAATTCTCTCCGCGGCGCTCGGATTCGTGGTTGAACAGAATACCGTTCACTGCGAACATATTATAAGCATCTCTGTATTCCTTCACGATCCAGAAGCCGTACTGTTTTGCCACCGCATAGGGGCTGTAGGGATGGAACGGAGTATTCTCATTCTGCGGCACCTCTTCCACCCGTCCGTACAGTTCGGAAGTGGATGCCTGATAAATACGGCAGGTGTCGGTCAGTCCTACGATACGCACTGCCTCCAGGATCCGCAGCACACCCAGTGCATCCACATCTCCCGCATATTCCGGGGCTTCAAAGCTCACCTGCACATGGCTCTGTGCTCCCAGATTATAGATCTCGTTCGGACGTACTTCTCCGATGATACGCACCAGGCTGGAAGAATCCGACAGATCTCCTCCGTGGAGAACGATCTTATTCTCCCGGAGGAGATGATCGATACGACCTGTGTTGCTGATGGAGGATCTGCGGATCAGTCCGTGCACCTCATAACCTTTTTCCAGAAGGAACTCCGCCAGGTAAGAACCGTCCTGTCCGGTGATTCCCGTAATTAACGCTTTTTTCATTCTCTGTCCTCGTCTTTCTCTCGCACCTGCTTACGGTTGATATACAATGCCGTGGGCACAGGCATCTGCCTTATTCTGTCCGCAGAACACGCCTGCGATTGCCAGTCCGAAGGGAATGGAAGTTCCCATGCCTCTGGAAGTGATCACGTTGCCGTCTATTTCCACCGGTCCCGCAGTCACTGCCGCACCTTCCAGATGGTCTTCAAAGCAGGGATAGGAGCAGGCTCTCCTCCCCTGTAAGATGCCTCTGTGTCCGAAAATACTGGGTGCCGCGCAGATTGCCGCAATATATTTCCCTGCTGCATAAAAAGCATCGATCTGCTGCATCAGCACTTCACACGCCTCCAGATTCTTCGTGCCCTGTCCGCCGCCGGGAAGCACCAGACAATCATATTCTTCAAAATTCACCTGGGACAGTGTCATGTCCGCCGTCACCGGAATCTTGTGGGAGCCCATCACCTGTCTGTCCTCCGTAATGGACACCATATCGATGGTCAGCCCGCATCTGCGGCAGATATCCACTACCGTCAGACCTTCTATTTCCTCAAAGCCGTTTGCCAGAAAAATTGCAATCTTACTCATGGTTTTACCTCTCTTTCCATAGTTATGCTTAGTATACACAATTTGTCCGCGTAATTCAATTCCCGCGGTCATATATTTGCGTAAAATGGGCGAACTGTTACAAATGCATTGTATTTTGGGGAAGTATCATGCTATACTAAAGAAGGCAGTATTTTTAAGTTCCAACTACAGAAATGAGGCATTTACATTATGGAAATCGAGCGAAAGTTTACCCTGAAATCCTTACCTGATAATCTGGAAAGTTATCCTTCTCATCACATCGAGCAGGTCTATCTGAATTATAATCCCGTGGTCAGAGCCAGGAAGCAGGATGATGAATACTATCTTACCTACAAAGGCAGCGGCATGATGGCAAGAGATGAGAGCAATCTTCCGCTGAACGAAGCATCCTATTATCACCTGCGGGAAAAAGCCGACGGCAGCGTAATCTCCAAGAGACGCTATCTGATCCCGTTAGAGCATCCCGGATTCAAGGAAGGCTTCCCCACCCCTCCTGCGGATTATTCCCTGACCATCGAGCTGGATGTCTTCGATGCTCCTTTTGCTCCCCTGATCATGGCGGAAGTGGAATTCGGCAGTAAGGAAGCGGCAGAAGCATTTGTCCCGCCCGCATGGTTCGACAAGGATGTGACCTACTGCAAGGAATACCATAATTCTTATCTGGCGCTGGAACTGCATCACGCACCGGAAGCATAATAAAAAAACGGAAGGCTTACAGCCTTCCGTATAATTTTGCCATTTTATAGATTTTCTTCGCAAGCTTGGGATCCAGTGCATCCTTATCCATGCGCCACTTCCAGTTGCATCCTAACGTGGAAGGAATATTGATTCTGGCACTGCTGTCCAGCTCCAGATAATCCTGCGCAGGGATAATGGCGGTATCCGCGCAGCTGGACAATGCTGCCCGGATGATCTCGAAGCAGAGCTTTTTATCATTCTTATGTCCCAGATACTTCTTCGCGAACTTCTTATCCTTCTCCGGCATGTTCTGTATAAATCCCACCGTAGTGTCATTATCATGGGTTCCGGTATAGACCACGCAGTTTTTATCATAATTATGAGGCAGATATTCGCTGTCGTTTCCGGCATCAAAAGCAAACTGTAAGATCTTCATTCCCGGATAGCCGGTCTTCTTCACCAGACGGATCACGCTGGGTGTCAGAAAACCGAGATCCTCCGCAATGACTTTCTTTTTGCCCAGTTTCTTCTTCATCACTTCAAACAGTTCATAGCCCGGACCCTTCTCCCAGTGCCCGTTCTGCGCCGTGGGATCACCGTAAGGAACGAACCAGTACTCATCAAATCCGCGGAAATGGTCGATACGCAGCACATCGTACAGCTGATAACAGTAAGCAATCCGCTGCATCCACCATGCATACTCTGTTTTCTTATGATATTTCCAGTCGTAGAGCGGATTGCCCCACAGCTGTCCGGTCTCTGAAAAACAATCGGGAGGACAGCCTGCCACACCGATGGGACGACCTTCCTTGTCTAACTGGAACAGCTTGGGATTCGCCCAGGTATCGGCACTGTCAAATGCCACATAGATAGGAATATCTCCTACGATCTCGATGCCCTTTTTATTCGCATAAGCCTTCAGTTCTTTCCACTGCTTGGCGAACAGGTACTGCTGGAAGCAGTAAAATGCGATCTCATCCTTAAGCTTCTTCCGGTATTTGCGAAGTGCTGCTGCTTTTCTCAGGCGGATATCCTCATCCCATTCCATAAAGCAGACACCGCCGAACGTATTTTTCACTGCCATATACAGAGCATAATCATCCAGCCAGTAAGCATTGTCTGTGATGAACTTCTGGTATTCCGACGCTTCCAGCAGTCCCTCTTTTTTCGCATTTTCAAATGCGATCTTCAGCACCTTGAAGCGGGACAGATAGATCTTCTCATAGTCCACATAATGCGCATTGTCACCGAAATCATAGCTGTCACAGATCTCCTTCGTCAAAAGTCCTTCCTCGATCAGAAGCTCTAGATCGATATAGTAAGGGTTCCCCGCAAAAGTGGAAAAGGACTGATACGGTGAATCTCCGTAACCGGTGGGACCTAACGGCAGGATCTGCCACAGTCTGTTGCCGGACTTTTCCAGGAAGTCCACAAAACGATAACTTTCTTTGCCGAAGGTTCCGATCCCGTACGCAGAAGGGATGCTGGATATCGGCAGTAAAATTCCCTGTTTTCTTACGTTTTCTTTCATTGCTTTTGTATTCCTTTGATTTGATTAAAAAAATAACTATTCAGTACTTTGCCGTCGGCTCTGAATAGTTACTCAAAATGGAAGCAAGGGGGCTCGAACCCCTGACCTTTCGCGTGTGAGGCGAACGCTCATCCCGGCTGAGCTATGCTTCCGGGTACTGCAGTGTTCTTCTGCAATCCTTATTATAGCACTCACATTCGGAATTGCAAGTACTAACAAATGCGGTTAGTGGGATTTGAACCCACACGGATAACCACTGGCACCTAAAACCAGCGCGTCTGCCAATTCCGCCATAACCGCTTACGTGTCCGCAAAAGAACACGCCTAATTATACTCTGCCTTCCTTAAGGTTGTCAAGCGTCCTCCCCGGAAGCCTCGCCGATGTGACAGATAACTCTCCGGTAGATTCTTATTAAGAAATACGCCGTTAAAAGCACGCTGGCAAGCTCCGCGATTGGGAATGCCCACCAGATCAGTGTCACCTCTCCGCTTAAGGATAAAAGCTTCGCCACCGGAAGCAGCACGCACATCTGTCTCGCCACGGACACGATCATACTGTAGACACCGTTACCCAGCGCCTGGAACACACTTCCCACCACAATACAGAAGCCCGCAAACACAAAGCTTAAGGAAATCGTCTCCAGTGCCGGAACACCGATAGCAATCAGACTTTCCTCCGCATCAAACATACGCATCAAATCCGCCGGGAAGATGTGCATTACGATCAGTCCCACGCACATGATGCCAACACCGTAAGCCACACTGTGTTTGATGGTCTTAATGACACGGTCCTTATGTCCCGCGCCGTAGTTGTAAGCAATAATGGGCACCATGCCGTTGTTCAGACCAAATACCGGCATGAATACAAAGCTCTGCAGTTTGAAATAAATGCCGAATACGGTCTGGGCGGAGCCAAATGCCGCCAGGATCAGGTTCATTCCATAGGTCATCAGGGAGCCGATTGCCTGCACCACGATGGAGGGCGCTCCCACCTTATAGATCTGTCCGATGAGATGGACGTTTGGACGGAAGCCCTTCATGGAAAGATTCAGTTCTTTATTGAATTTCAGATTAAATACCAGTGCCATGGATGCCGCAATGATCTGTCCGATGACGGTAGCCACCGCAGCTCCGGCAATCCCCATCCGGGGCAGTCCGAAGTAACCGAAGATCAGGATCGGATCTAAAATAATATTGATGATTGCGCCGATACCCTGGGTGATCATGGTGTATACGGTCTTACCGGTAGCCTGCAGCAGACGCTCTAATGTAGTCTGTAAGAAAATGCCGATTCCCGCCATACAGCAGATGGTCAGATACGTCACGCCGTATTCCCGCACCTCCATGACTTCCGTCTGACTGGCAAAAAATGGTCTGCTCACCAGGGCGCCGATCACCGCGAATGCCACGTAACTCGCAATGGCAAGGAAAATGCCGTTTCTGGCAATAATATTTGCCTTTTCAAATTTTTTCTCTCCCAGCGTCTTGGACAGAAAAGCATTGATACCTACTGCCGTTCCCACCGCCACAGCAATCATCAGGCTCTGCACCGGGAACGCCAGGGATACCGCACGAAGCGCGTATTCATTGATCCTGGAGACGAAAATACTGTCTACGATGTTGTACAGTGCCTGCACCAGCATAGAGATCATCATGGGCAGAGACATGGAGATCAGTAGTTTATCAATGGGCATGACGCCCATTTTGTTTTCTTTGGTCTGCATATAAGTGCTCCTTTCGCAATAAAAAAAGCCCCAGGCGGGGTTTTAAAAATGTGTGGATGACATGTAGTTGATGATTTAGTGAGGCATGGGGGATTCGAACCCCCGACAACTTGATTAAAAGTCAAGTGCTCTACCGACTGAGCTAATACCCCATAATTAAACAGGGCTAGCTGGATTCGAACCAGCGAATGCAGCAGTCAAAGTGCTGTGCCTTACCGCTTGGCGATAGCCCTATAAATATGACACCAAGCGTGCCATTACGACACTTCACTAATGAAAAAAGGGTGGATAAAGGGATTCGAACCCTTGGCCTCCAGAGCCACAATCTGGCGCGCTAACCAACTGCGCTATACCCACCATGCGAGACAGTGACGACCAAAAGTCTTCCTTATCTCAAATGTGCTCGAAGGGATTCGAACCCCCGACCCACGGCTTAGAAGGCCGTTGCTCTATCCA
>CAVJMX010000047.1:0-19723 GCA_963650795.1 Bacteroidales bacterium H4 | reverse complement strand
AGCAATAGTGTAGTGGCAAGTGAGAATGCAAGTACGAGCCTGAGCTTAAGCAATAGTGTAACGGCAAGTGAGAATGCAAGTACGAGCGCCAGCCTGAGCAATAGTGTAGTGACCAGCGAGAGCGTAAGCGCGAGTGAAAGTTTAAGCACTTCTGCAAGCACGAGTGAAAGTGCAAGCACATCCACAAGCACTGCAACCAGCACAACTCCTGACGGAGGAGATGGAGGAGATGGCGGCGACAGCGGTACCAATGCACCTGCAGAAGATACTGCACCGGTAGCAAACGTAGTAACGCCTGTTGTAGCAGCATCTGCTCCTACAGCAACCGTTGCAACACTGACGCAGATTGCGGATACACAGACACCTGCGGCTCCTGCAGTACCTGCTGACCAGAGTACAGATTACGGTGAACAGCAGACAACGCAGATTGCAGACGAAGAGGTACCTCTGGCAGTGGTCGAGGACGATACCAACAATGATGTGGTAGAGATCAAGGATGAAGAGAGTGCACTTGCTTCAGGACTTGCAAAGCACGGAAAACGCCATTGGTGGTGGTGGATCCTTCTGGTCATTGCAGCGATCAAGACAGCTTATGACAAGAAGCATAAAAAAGGTATTTTCGCAGAGAAAGCCACAGTAGATAATGAGGATGCTGAGGATACCGAAGAATAATCATAGACAAAAAAGCAAAAAAGATGTTTACTAGAATTAGTGACCACTCCCATGTGGCGGGTGGTCACTAATTTCTTATATATGGATATATCCGGAGGGTACTTTGTCAGAGAACAGATACGAGAAAAGTCATTTCATGAAATATAAAATTCTATATACGATGATAATCCTTCTGGTATACCTGATTGGAAAATCATTGCCCCTGTACGGAGTGGATATCGCTGTATACCGCGAACAGAGGATCGACTCCGGGAATTTGTTAACCCAGACCATCAGCGGAGACTTATATCAATGCTCCATATTTGCACTGGGAATTTCACCGTTTATGCTGTCCTCTTTATTGGTACAGCTGGTATCCGCTTTTCAGAGCAAGGAGGCAAAAGCCAGGACTTCACCAAACAAAATGAGCCGCATTACCATGATTGTCACATTAGCATTTGCCTTTTTACAGGCAATTTACAGAGTAAAACGATTATATTTTGTGAATCACGAGGAACTGCTGTGGCTGCAGGTGACAGCCGTATTGGAAATGGTAGCGGGAGCCATGATGATTCTCTGGCTGTCCGAGAGGAACAAACAATACGGAATCGGTGGACAGACACTTCTCATATTCGTCAACATTGTGGATGGACTTATGGCAATGCTGGTAGGACATACTGCGGAGGAACTTGCTGTTCCTGTGGGAGTGTCATTGATCGTGCTTGTTATCATAATATTTATGGAGAACACAGAACTCCGAATCCCGGTGCAGCGTATTTCAATTCATAACATTTATGCAGATAAAAATTATATGGCAATTAAATTAAATCCTATCGGAGTCATGCCGGTTATGTTTTCGACAGCTTTTTTTATGCTGCCGCAGCTGCTGTTAAGTGGATTGAATTATCTGTTTCCTAAAAATACAGAGATAGCATGGTGGCAGGAAAACATGACTTTAGATAATCCGTTAGGCATTGGAATTTACATTTTCATTGTGTATTTTCTCACCATTTTCTTCTCTATGGTGTTTATCAACCCGGGAGACACCACGGAACAGTTTTTGAAGAGTGGAGACAGTATATTAAACGTTCATGCGGGGCGTGATACGAAGAGATATCTGACAGCCAGAATGTTGAGACTTGGTATTCTGAGCGCAACGGTGATGTCTGTCTGTATAGGTGTGCCTATGATTTTACAGCTGACGGGTAAGGTGGACAGTACGCTTGTAATGCTGCCGTCTTCGGTAATGATGCTTACCGGTATCTGGTGTAATTTATACCGTGAATATGAAGCACTCAGAGATCTGGAGGCATATCGGCCGTTTATCTGACAGGAGGGACTATGTTATATTTTATACCGGCGTGGTACCAGCCAGGTACATGGAGCGAAAATGAACAAAAATGGTATATCCGCAGAGAACATACGGAATTTGATGATACAGTGAAACAGATTCAGCTGTTTCATCGAGGTAAGGTATATCCGTATCAGATCACGCTGTTGAGCTATACGCCGAATTTGAGACATTTCCTGCATAGGCAGGGCATTTATCATGCCCCCTACTGGTCCTGCTTTGATGCGATCCAGGAAGTGCAGCGCAAGAAGACTATGGTGCTGTCTTTTCATAATCTGAACTGGCCGGAGCAGATAGAATTTATATATACACCGTTTGCAATGGTTGCAATGCTTCAGGGTGAAAAGTATGCACAGGTAGAATTCGGAGAGGATGGCAATCCCATTCAGATCGATCTGTATAGACAGGGAAATCTCTGGCGGCGCAACATTTATGACGACCGCGGATTCCTGTCCTCCTCTGTAGTCTATGATCAGGGGGAAATATTATACCGTGATTATCTTATGGAAAATGGAATATGGAAGCTGCGCTGCTTTCAGGAAGACGGGCATGTGGAAATCAATCCCGGCTGCGCAACGTATTTGTTACAGACAGGCGAGCGTGAAGAACGGAGAGAGTTTCAAAGCCGCAGATATGGACGAATAGAGGATGTGATAGAGGAGGTATATGCTGCTTATACTGCTATGACTGATAAAAGTGATATTTTCTGCATCGCAATGAAGGATCAGCATACGGATCTGTTACAGAGGACACTGAGCGGCCGCACGAAGATATTATCCTTTTATGAAGACCGGGTAGCCATTGAGAAATGGACGCAGATTCCCGGGATCGTGGCAGAGGCAGATTATCTCATAGCGGATTCCGGAGAGAACCGGGAGATGTTGCGAGACAAAACAAAGGGAAGCAGTTTACGAATTAAGAATATCACGCCGTTTGATTCCAGGGAGGATTTCGGAATCAGTCAGCAGCTGAATGTACAGAAAATCTTAGTTCCCGTGGATGGTATGGAAGAAGATACATTTGCCTGGCTGATTCCTGAACTTGGCAAGTATCTGCAACAGAATGAAAATGCAAGAATGATTTTTTTTACCAGAGAGGCTTCCTACAATCGCAAGGAGGTTCTGTTGAAACTGGCAAGGAAATATCTGCGGCTTGTCGGAATGAAGGAAGAATGGGCAGGAGAAACGCAGAACAGTACCGCGGAGAATCTGATAGATACGGAAAATCGGGTACCGGTTCGGTTCTATGTAGAGCAATGTGTAGATGAACTGGCAGTCAGCAAATGCATCCGGGAGCAGCGTCTGGTAGTAGACATGAGGAGCACGGTAGAGGTATATCTGCGTGTTGCTGCGTTAAGTGCCGGTATTCCGCAGCTGGTGGCGACCGGCACACAATTTGTGGAAGATGGGAAAAACGGCAGGATCGTGAAGCAGCCAGAGGAATTGAACGAGGCTATTCATTTCTATCTGGACAGTCTGGCGAATTGGAATGATGCGATGATAGCTTCCTATGAGCTGGGCAAGAGATTTTCTTCAGAAGTGTTGATTGAGGAATGGAAAGAGGTTATTGACAGTGTTAGACGGGATTCGCGTATTACAAATGGGAGATGAGGACTGGAGTACTCTGTATCAGATGCCGGATTGTATTGACTTCTTCTATGAAAAAATAGAAGAGGATGATATGAAAATCCCGTATGATCTGGTATTTGTGGATCGTCAGCTGTCAGAGAATGAAGTAGCAGTATTAAAAAAACATACGAAAGCCTATACCCTTTATATCACAAATGAAACAGTCTGCAATGAGGCAATGCGGGAATATTATGACTGCCGCAAGGGGGAAAAAATCGACAGAAACGAAATTCCGCAATTTTTGGCAGAGGAAGCCCGTAATTATTTTGCAGCCTCTTATGGGGAAAAGTTCTCGATGAAAAATCTCGGAATTGTCCAGGGATTCCATGGAGACATTTGTTGGAACGGAAATTATAGTGTTATTCTGACCGGGGATTTCGGAGAAGCATGGAGGCAGATCGTATTTTGGAGAAACAACATTCCGGTATTCCGGGGACAGGCTATTGATCTGTGGCTGGAATATGAGAAGACAGGAAATGTGGAGATTGCGCTGTCTGTTACGCAGTTTGTACAGGGAAGTATTTCGGAAATACAGCAGGAGTGGCAGTTCTCCGAAGCTGACCTGCAGGATATTGTCCGGATCGATAATGGCAAGCCGGACGGTATGATTTTTGTATCCATATTGGCAAGAGGGAACGGAACACTTAAAGTAGTTGCACTCCATGACCGGTATTCCAGAAGGGGACATGGTTATTTTCTACCGGGTGGAGAGCGGTACGTGACGACAAAAAAGGAAGAAATTTTCTGCTACTTTGATCCCGGAGACTGCAAACCGCCGCTGAATGTGTTTTTTTCCGGTTATAAAACGAGGCAGGGATTTGAAGGGTATCATTTTATGCGGAGATTGGGATGTCCGTTTCTGCTGATAGCGGAACCCCGGTTGGAAGGCGGCAGCTTTTATATGGGATCAGCAGAGTATGAAAGTTTGCTGAGAAAATGTATTGCTAAATATATGCGGGAATTAGGGTTTTCCAGAGAACAGGTGATAATGGCTGGAATATCCATGGGAACTACCGGTGCTTTATATTATGGATGTGATATCAGACCTCACGCAATATTATTGGGAAAGCCACTGACCAACCTGGGAACGATTGCGGAGAATGAACGATTGTCCAGACCGGGAGGATTTGCCACTTCTTTGGATGTGTTGCAATACTTGGGTGGCATTGCGCATGACAGTGCCGTGGATGGGCTGAATCAGCGGTTTTGGGGCAAATTTGACCGGACGGATTGGAGTAATACAAAATTTATAGTATCTTATATGATAGAAGACGATTATGATGGGACTGCTTATGAAGACATGATCGCAGATCTGCAGTCAGAGGGAACCCAGATCTACGGGAAGGGCATTCATGGAAGACATAATGATGCTACCAGCGCAATCGTCAGCTGGTTTTCCGGGCAGTATGATCAGCTGTTGTATGAGGATTTTGGAAGAAAGGTGGAAAAGTAATGACCGAGGCAAAATGGATAATTTACTGGAATGAATATTCCTCGGACACCTACCTGTATGGATCTAAGCTGATTTTCCATGCAAAAGACGACGTAGAGTTCCAAAACCGCCTGATGCCTCCGGGAACCGTGATCAAACAATGGTATTCCAAAACGAATTTTCAGATGCAGAAGATAGAGCCGGCGTTACCCATGATTGATGGGGAAAGTACTTATCAGATCGAGGTTCATATTGATCATGACGAAGGGGAAAAATGGCTGGTAAGACTGGTATTTTACGATAAATATGAAATGGAAGCGGGGAGCCTGACTATAAGAGATGAGAAGACAACCTTCCGCCCACCTTTGAAAACTTATAGCTACAGACTTCAATTGATCAATGGAGGAATGACCCAGTGTCGTTTTCACTCCATTGTGATTCGGGAAATTGCAGATGAGTCAGAAAAGGATATTAAGAAAATTAAATAAAATAGTAAACCGGGTCAACGATTATGCGGAGTATATGCGGAATCTGACGGATGAAGAACTGGCAGGACAGACGGATATTTTTCGAAAACGTCTGGAGGATGGAGAAACGCTGGATGAACTGCTGCCGGAGGCTTTTGCGGCAATCCGGGAAGCAGACGGGAGGATTCTTGGAAAATATCCTTACGATGTGCAGGTGCTTGGCGGAATCGCATTGCATCAGGGATGTCTTGCAGAGATGAACACCGGCGAGGGAAAAACACTGGTAGCAACAATGCCGTTGTATTTAAACGCACTTACCAGCAAAAGCACGATCCTTCTGACGACCAATGAGTACCTGGCACTGCGTGATGCACAGGAAATGGGAGAAGTCTATCGATTCATGGGACTGACAGTAGGAACCGGTGTCAGAGAAAAAACGGAAGAAGGTTTCACGAACGAGGAGAAAAAGGAAGTCTATGGGGCAGATATTGTATATACGACCCATGGAGCCTTTGGATTTGACTATCTGCTGAATAATCTGGTAAAGTCCGCAGATGATCGTTTCCTGCGGGAACTTTATTATGTCATTATCGATGAAGCGGATTCCGTACTTCTGGACAGTGCCCAGACACCACTGGTGATCTCCGGAGCACCCAGAGTGCAGTCGAACCTGTATGAACTGGCAGACTTTTTTGTAAGAACGCTGGAAGAGGGACGGGACTATGAGACAGAGGATAAAAAGGTCTGGCTGACAGAGGAAGGCATTCAATATGCGGAATGCTTTTTCCATATAGATAATTTCTACGGAGAGAAATATTTTGAGATAAACCGGCATGTGACACTGGCACTGCGTGCACATGTGCTGTTTGAACCGGAGAGAGATTATATGATCTCCAAAGATGGAGAACTGCAGCTTTTGGACGGTGGCTCCGGTCGTATGATGAAAGGAGTTAAGCTGCGCGGAGGTCAGCACCAGGCATTAGAGACTAAGGAAAAAGTGAAAGTATCCCAGGAAAACCGTTCCATGGCATCTATTACTTATCAGAATCTGTTTTTACTTTTTCCCAAAATGTCCGGGATGAGCGGAACAATCGCAGATGCGAAGGAAGAACTGGAAAAAGTATATGGTTCCAGAGTGGTGATCATTCCTCCGAATTGTCCGGTACGGAGAAAGGACTATCCGGATACTTATTATCGTAATGCGGAAGAACAGTTTAAAGAAGCACTTACGATGGCGGCGGTAACTCATGCTACGGGACAACCGGTGCTGATCGTGGTGTCTACCATTGCAGAGACGGAGCTGGTGTCCAAGATTCTGATGCAGAAAAAGATTCCGCATAGTGTATTGAACGCCAACAATGCCTTTTGGGAGGCGGATATCATCAAAGAAGCAGGGCAGAAAAATGCGGTTACAGTATCTACGGCAATGGCAGGGCGTGGTACGGATATCAAGCTGGGGGAAGGCGTAGCGGAATTAGGCGGACTTGCGGTAATCGGTATTGGCCGTATGGCGAATACCCGCCAGGAGAGACAGGCGAGAGGTCGTTCCGGACGACAGGGAGATCCGGGCTTTTCCAGCTTTTTTGTATCGTTGGAGGATGAAATTGTCGGTCAGCGGGGAAAAGATAAACTGGAAAAGTATATCGAAGGTAAGCGCCATATTTCCGGGCATAAATTAAAGAAACTGATTAACAGTTCACAGAAAACCGGAGAAGAGTTTGCAGTTCTGTCCAGAAAGCAGGCAATGGACTATGATCAGGTTCTGCAGAGGCAGAGGAAACTGATCTACCTGACCAGGGATATGTTATTGGACGGCAGAGAAAACTGATCTATCTGACCAGGGATATGTTATTGGACGGAGAACCGATGACCTATGAAAAACTCAGAAAAATTGCGGAATATAATATAAAATTTTTCCTGAGAACTCATAAAAAAATAGATCAGAAAATGATATCCCGTTATATATTGGATAATATTTCATATCGGCTGGATAAAGACCTGCAACAGGTGAACTGTTCAAAGAAAAAAGAACTGGCTGCGTACCTTATGGAAAAAGTGGAGCAGCAGATCAGGGAACAGGAGAACAAAGTCGGCAGCAGCGAGATTATGGATCATTTTATGAGAGTGGCTACGCTGCAGGCAATTGATGATGCCTGGGTAGATCAGGTAGATTATCTGCAGCAGCTGCAGGCAGCTGTGGGAGGCAGAGCAACCGCACAGAGAAATCCGGTGTTTGAATATCAGCATGACGCATTGGATTGCTTCCGGCAGATGGAGAATACCGTCAGAAAAAATGTAATGCGGAATATTCTGTTGAGTAATGTGTATACGGATAAGGAACAGAAATTGAGAATACTGTTTCCTTAAGAGGATAAGGGGAAAATATGGACGGAAGTATAGTATTGCTGGATAGCTATGAAGAGAGAGATGAACTGCTCATCGAAACAATCAGGCAGCAGTTTTCGGATTGTCGGATACTGGTGTTTGAGGATCAGCCCTTTTTACCGGCAGGGGTGCAATCGGTGTATGACTGGTGGATCGAACAGTTTGAAGTGGCAGAAAGAAAAATCAGGGACGTCTATTATGCATTTGTAACGATGCCAAAGTTCTGGGAAGTACGTGCTATGGGAGTGAACGGGGCAATCTATGACATGGGGGAGAAGAAAGCAGATATTTTCTTCCGTGAGCCCATAGAAAAACGTCTGGTGCAGCGCGTGGAATGGTATGACCGGACTGGCAATATTTACAGAAAAGATTACTATGACCGTTATGGAAATGTATACCGGACGGATTGGACAGAGCAGGGAAAGGTGTCCATAAAATCCTATTATACTTCCTCTCATCAGGAAGTGATATGTGCCAATCAAAGTAATCAGGTAATAACTTTCAGAGATTGTGATTTTCTGCCTATGTCATTTGAAAATGAAGATGCCATGATGCTGAAAATGATGGAGAGGGCAATTGCCGGAAAACGTCGGATAATCCTTACTTCTAGCAGACAGGCAGAGTGGATGAAACAATTGCATAGGGATCCTGAGCAGCAATTGTGGATGGTATTGCAGAATGAAGAGGATGTCAGAAAATGCAGAGAACACAAATATCATCAGCAATTACAGTGCCCTCTGGTGATAATGAATAATTGTGATACTGAAAACTGTGAAGCGGAAGAGATACAGGGAGAATATCAGATCTGCTACGGGACCGGCGCAACTGGGGAGAATGTGGGAAAATCCTGCCGACAGGTTCTGATTATGACTGCATCCGACAGGATACCGGGAATAGAGGAGATAACCGGTAGATTAACAGATTTTCAATTTTCTATTGCTGCAAATACTATGGTATCACCTAAATTACTGGAATTAGGAAAACGGGAAAATGTACATATTTATCCACAGGTAACCAGGGAACAGCAGGATCAGTTGTGGAATCAGTGTGGACTTTATCTGGATATCAATTACGGACAGGAAATATATAGTGCGGTAGAGAAAGCCTCCGTAAAGGGAATGCTGCTTCTGGGATACCGGACAACATTGCATGGTAAGTCATATGTGGCAGAGGAACTGATCTACGAGGAAAATGCTGTAGAAGAGTTAATACAGATGCTTCAGAGGCTGGGATCAGAGGAACCGCTGAGAAGACAATATCAGAAGCAGCAGGCAGACAAACAAAATAAGAATTTGCGAAAAGTATTTGGGGAGTAAGTATGGCGATTTACGTATTCAGTCTGTTAACAGGATATGAAATGGGTGGCGTCGATTATGCCCAGGCGGGAAGAGATAAAATGTTGCGTGCATCCGGGCAGGAGGTTAAGTACATTTTTACAGAGGCTCCGGAACAAAAATATATAAAGCGTTATGCAGACATAGGGATTCGCAGAGAAGATATGATTTCGGCGCAGGTTTTTCTGACAGGAACCGAAAATCTGGCCGGAAAATGCAAGGCAGAGACGCTTGTGCAACAGTATAAAGAAAAACATAGGGATCTTACGGTAGAATATCAGGATACGCAGATCAATCTGTTTGCTAAAAAGGGACGTATTGCAACATTATCCCTGAGGGAAGATCGGGAAACTGTTTGTGAAGTACAGCATTATAATAATGAGCGGCTTTTAGCGAAAGATGTTTATACGGATCGCAGACTGTGGACAGAACATTATGTTACCGAGTGTGACCAGGGAATGTGGTATGCGAAACGTATAAGAACGACTTTTTTGGATGTTTCGGGCAATACCATGTATGATTGTGTATATGATAGAGATGGCAGAGAACAATATGTGTTTCCGGATGGCAGAATACTGACAAAAGAACAGCTGATTCAACGGTTTTTAACTGCTCTGCATGTGGATGACAATGATATAGCCATCATCGACAGACCCGGGAGCCTGTCTTTCGTACAACCACTGTTTCAAATGTCAAAAAAACCGAAAATGGCAGTATTTTTACATTCCGGTCATTATTTTGAACGGGGGGAAGCTACCAGTGCATTGTACTTAAATTATGAATATTATTACTGGTTTAAATATGTGGATTCGATTGACTGCTTTATAGTATCTTCTGAAGAGCAAGGAAGAGAGATACAATTAAACTTAAAAGACTATGGCTGCAGTCAGCCTGAAATATATGTGATTCCGGCAAGCGGACTTGAAAATCTACATTATACAAAAGAGGATCGCAAAAAATATTCCCTGCTAACAGTATCGCGGCTTCAGGAAGGAAAAAAGATCGACAGGGTAATCCGGGCAGTGATTTCAGCACATACACATCTGCCGCAAGTGACACTGGATATCTATGGAACAGGAGATGCCCAGTACGTTCAGAAACTGAAAAATATAGTAGAAGAAGGAGATGCCGGCAGTTATATCAGATTTATGGGGCATTGTGATGTGACAGAGGTTTATATAAAATATGATGTGTACATTACGGCGTCTTTATTTGAAACGTTAGGACTGTCACTCATGGAAGCCGCAGCTTCCGGAGATGCTTTTATAGGACTGGATGTACGATATGGGAATCGGATGTTTATAGAGAACGATGGAAATGGTATACGTATTCCTTTTTCTCTGGAACAACTAAACCGACCCGAGACGGAAGAGTACGTAGTGAATGCTATGGCAGATGCTATCGTGGAACTGTTCGGCGACGAGGACAGACTCAGGAGATATCAGGAGAGATCCTATGAGATAGCGAATGGATATCTGAACAGCAATTTAGAGAAGAAATGGGTGGAATTCGTTCATAAAATTTCGGAACAAAAGAAAGGGGAAAAGGAATGGTCTACAATTTTAACTTAGGGATCGGCTGGGCAAGCAGCGGCGTAGAGTATGCGCAGAGCTACCGTGCCAATCTGCTGCGGAGAGCCGGGATCCCCGCCAGATTTGTTTTTACGGATATGTTTCCGAGGGAAAATATCCAGCACATGACGGAAAATATCGGATTTTTGGATGAGGAGATCCTGTGGCTCTATACGTATTTTACGGATACGAAGATCGCACCGGTCAGCTATACGCTGGCGCAGCTGGCAGAGACGATAGACCGCACGGACTATACGTTCAGCCGGGAGGGGAAGATCTGCAAATATGTGTTCCCGGGAAACGGGAATTTCTATACGGTATATATGGTCGATGAGACCTCGGACCGGGTACACCGCGTGGAGATCGTGTCCAACGGCTGCCTGATCCGCAAGGATTATTTTACCTATTGCAGAATTTATTCGGAATATTATGCACCGTTAGACGGTCAGGCACATTTGTACCAGCGCAGATTTTTCAACGAAGACGGATCTGTGGCATATGAAGAGATCAATGATAACGACGTGGTGATGTATCAGTTTCCGGACAGACTTTTGTGCTCCAAGGAAGAATTCGTGGGATATATGGTGCAGAGGCTGCATCTGACGAAAGAGGACGTGGTGATCATCGACCGTACTACCGGTGTCGGTCAGGCTATTTTGCAGAATGTGGGTCCGGCGCGGGTAGGCATCGTGATCCATGCGGATCATTTCAGCGAGAACAGCACCGATGAGGAGACGATTCTGTGGAACAACTATTACGAGTATGCGTTTTCTCAGAGAGAACATATTGATTTCTATATTACGGCGACGGAGGATCAGAACCGCCTGGTCAGAGAACAGTTCCGGAAGTATGCGGGGGCAGAGGTCAACGTGGTGACGATTCCCGTAGGCAGCCTGAATGAACTGAAATATCCGACGGGACAGAGAAAACCTCATTCCCTGATCACGGCATCCCGCCTGGCGACGGAGAAACACGTAGACTGGCTGATCAGTGCGGTGGCAAAAGCTCACGAGCAGATCCCGGATGTGACACTGGACATCTACGGAAAAGGCGGCGAGGAGGAGAACCTGAAGACCCGGATCGCAAAACACAACTGCGGCAGCTATGTGCGCCTGATGGGACAGCAGAACCTGACGGAAGTCTATCAGGATTATGAAGCATATCTTGCGGGCTCCACCAGTGAAGGATTCGGACTGACCCTGATGGAAGCCATCGGTTCCGGATTGCCGATCATCGGATTCGATGTGCGCTACGGCAACCAGAACTTTATCGACGAAGGACAGAACGGCTATAAGATCACACTGACAGATGCCATGGAAGAAAAGGAAAAGGTGGAGCAGCTGGCAGATCGCATTGTGAGACTGTTTACGGAGGCGGATCTTGAGAGCTTTCATACACATTCTTATGAAAAAGCCAAAGAATATCTGACGGAGGAGGTAGTAGAGCGATGGAAAAAACTGCTTGGGAACAAAATGTAATACTGTTGCTGGACAATTTCGGGCAGGAAAGCCGCAAGCTTTACAATTCCTTCCGGGGAATCGGGGTGGACTGTCCGGTGGCAGTGATCGAGGATGACGGTTTTCTGCCGGAAGATGTAATCTCGGTGTATGGCGCATTTCTGGGAGACTTTAAACACATGCCCGGGGGACTGGGACGTTCCAGATATTTCAATGAGATCAAAGTTCCTCCCTACTGGGAGATCAGCGGCAATAACAGCAACGGCAAGGTGAATGACCTGTACCGGGAACGGGGCAGAATATTCTATGCGGAGCCTGCACATAAGCGCCGTGTCAAGGTAGTGGACTGGTATGACGAGAGAGGAACGGTGCGATCCAGTGACCATTACAATCGTTACGGAGCGTTATATGCCCGGACGATTTTCAATGCCAAAGGGCAGAAGGTGAATAAAAGCTACTTTGATGCCGACGGAAGAGAAGTAATCGTGGAGAACTTCGTGACCAGGGATATTGTCCTGAATGAAGACGGAAAGGTGAGAATTTTCCGGAATAAGACGGAATTCACCATACACTTTTTAGAAAAGGCAGGGTTTGCCGGAAAGAGAGTATTTTTCAACTCCCTGTCAACTCCCTTTTTTGTGTCGGAGCGGCTGGCGGGAACTTCCGAGAAGGGAGATATCCTGTTCTGGCAGGAGCCTACGGGGAATGAGATCCCCGGCAATATGCAGATCATTTTAAGAGGAGAGAGCACACGATGCGGACGCATCCTTGTGCAGAAGAGGGATTCCTATGAGAAGCTGCTGCAGCTGGGGGCGGATCTGGGGATAGTGCATCAGCTGGGTTATATATATCCTTTTGTACGAGAGAACCGGCATGGAAAGGATGTGCTGATCTGTACGAATTCCGAGAATGTGGCACATTGCCGGAAAATCGCGGAGACACTGCCCGGACTGCATTTCCATATCGCAGCGATCACAGAAATGTCGGCAAAACTGCTCTCTGTGGGAGCCTGTGATAATGTGACGATGTACCCCGGAGTGAAAATGCAGATTTTGGATAAACTGTTTGACCAGTGCGATTTTTACCTGGATATCAATCATGAGGGAGAGATCGTATCCGCAGTCAGCAGGGCATTTTTGCAGAACCAGCTGATCCTGGGATTCCGTGAGACCTTACATAATAAGGATTACATCGCGGAAGAGCATATCTATCCGGAGGCAGATCCTGACAGCCTGATCGAAGCACTGCGCAGACTGGCAGAGGACAGCGGGGCGGTAGATCGGGAACTTGTAAAGCAACGGGAAGGCGCGCTTGCGGAAACGAAAGAAAGTTATTATAATGAGGTTGCTTATGATGCCAGGGTCAAAAGGTCTAAAACCACATGAGCTTGCTCATAAGTGGTTGAAAGACCTTAGGACCCGCCCCGATATGAGCATAAAAGTGGGATGATAATCCCACGATATGCGAATATTGGGTAGGATTGTGGGAGTGCGGAGCACGGAACAATCCGTAGGCATCAAAGTTGGGGGCTTTTGACCCCGACATCTTATTAAATAGTTATAAATTTGGTTATATTTATAGGAGAGAACAGAATGAAAGTCTTAGTAACAGGCGTAAAAGGGCAGTTGGGATATGATGTGGTAAATGAACTTACAAAGCGCGGCATCGAAGCCATCGGTGTAGATATTGAAGAAATGGATATCACCGATACAGCCAGCGTGGAAAAAGTCATCGGTGAGGCAGCACCGGATGCGGTAGTGCACTGTGCGGCTTATACTGCGGTGGATGCAGCGGAGGACAATGTGGAGGTCTGCCGTAAGGTCAATGCGGACGGCACACAGAACATTGCCAATGTCTGCAAGAAGTTAGACTGCAAGATGGTCTATATCAGCACCGACTATGTATTTGACGGCGAAGGCACCAGAGCCTGGGAGCCCGATGACGAGCGCCATCCCCTGAACGTATACGGACAGACCAAATACGAGGGCGAACTGGCAGTGCAGAATACACTGGAGAAGTATTTTATCGTAAGAATCTCCTGGGTGTTCGGTGTGAATGGCAAGAATTTCATCAAGACCATGCTGAATCTGGGCAAGACCCACGATCACCTCACGGTAGTGAATGACCAGTTCGGTTCTCCTACTTATACTTATGACCTGGCAAGACTTTTGGTGGATATGGTCCTGACCGACAAATACGGCATCTATCATGCCACCAACGAAGGTATCTGCAACTGGTATGAATTCGCCTGCGAGATCTTCCGTCAGGCGGGCATGAACGTGGATGTGGCTCCCGTACCGGCGTCCGAATATCCCACGAAGGCGAAGAGACCGGAGAACAGCCGCATGAGCAAGGAGAAGCTCACAGAGAACGGATTTGAGCGTCTCCCTTCCTGGCAGGATGCTTTAGAGAGATACCTGAAAGAAATACTGTAAAAACTGCATGAAAAAAACGCGTAAAAATGCGTAAAATCTATAAAAATCCAGTTGACAACGGAAGTTGGAACAAGTATACTATTAAAGCGTGCCAGAAAAGGTGCGTCTATTATACTATTAAGAAAGAGGTGAAACAGAATGCCAACATTTAACCAGTTAGTAAGAAAAGGACGTCAGACCTCTGTTAAGAAGTCTACTGCACCTGCTCTCCAGAAGGGTTACAACTCTCTTCACAAGAAAGCAACAGACGTTTCTGCTCCCCAGAAGCGTGGTGTATGTACCGCTGTTAAGACAGCAACTCCTAAAAAGCCTAACTCTGCTCTTAGAAAGATCGCCAGAGTACGTCTTTCCAACGGAATCGAAGTTACCAGCTACATTCCCGGTGAAGGTCACAATCTGCAGGAGCACAGCGTTGTTTTGATCCGTGGTGGTCGTGTTAAGGACCTGCCCGGTACCAGATACCACATCATCCGTGGTACCCTTGATACCGCCGGTGTCGCTAACAGAAAACAGGCTCGTTCCAAGTACGGCGCTAAGAGACCTAAGGATGCTAAGAAATAAGTAGTATCCAAGGCGTTTTGAACGTCGGATGATAAGTCCGATGAAAATCCGCGAGGATTTTTGGAGATGTCGTCGAGACATCTTTGTACCACAAAAACGAAACTAAGAAAAGTGTTGGAATTCTGTGATACAGATATAACAGCGCGAACACTTGGGGAAACACATGTGAGTACCGATGATTTAACGTAAACATTTGTTAAGGAGGGAAGAACCGTGCCACGTAAAGGACATATTCAGAAAAGAGATGTATTAGCAGATCCTTTATACAACAACAAAGTGGTTACCAAGCTTGTCAACAACATCATGTTAGATGGCAAGAAGGGTGTAGCCCAGAAGATCGTATACGGAGCATTTGCTAAGGTTGAAGAGAAGAGCGGCAAGCCTGCTCTGGAAGTATTCGAAGAGGCTATGAACAATATCATGCCTGTTCTGGAAGTAAAAGCAAGACGTATCGGTGGTGCTACCTATCAGGTACCTATCGAGGTTAGACCTGAGAGACGTCAGGCTCTGGGTCTTCGTTGGTTGACCATGTTCTCTCGTAAGAGAAGTGAGAAGACCATGGAAGACAGACTTGCTAACGAAATTCTTGACGCAGCCAACAATACCGGATCTGCAGTTAAGAGAAAAGAAGACATGCACAAGATGGCAGAGGCAAACAAGGCTTTTGCTCATTACAGATTCTAGTAGGAGGGAAAAATCTTGGCTGGAAGAGAATATCCATTAGAGAGAACCAGAAATATTGGTATTATGGCTCATATCGATGCGGGTAAGACCACACTGACCGAGCGTATCCTGTATTACACTGGTGTTAACTACAAGATTGGTGATACTCACGAAGGCACTGCTACCATGGACTGGATGGAGCAGGAACAGGAGAGAGGTATTACCATCACCTCTGCTGCTACTACCTGTCACTGGACTCTTGAGAAAGAGACCAAGCCCGCACCCGGTGCTCTTGAGCATCGTATCAACATCATTGATACCCCGGGTCACGTAGACTTCACCGTTGAGGTTGAGCGTTCCCTTCGTGTACTGGATGGCGCTGTCGGCGTCTTCTGTGCAAAGGGTGGTGTAGAGCCTCAGTCCGAGAACGTATGGCGTCAGGCTGACACCTATAACGTACCTCGTATGGCGTTCATCAACAAGATGGACATCCTGGGTGCTAACTTCTACGGCGCAGTAGAGCAGATCAAGACCAGACTTGGTAAAAATGCTATCGTTCTTCAGCTGCCTATCGGCAAAGAAGACGATTTCAAGGGAATCATCGATCTGTTCGAGATGAAAGCTTACATTTACAATGACGATAAGGGTGATAATATCACTGTTACCGATGATCTTGGCGATATGAAGGATGATGCAGAGCTGTATCGTTCCGAACTGATCGAGAAGATCTGTGAGCTGGATGACGATCTGATGATGATGTACCTGGAAGGTGAAGAGCCTTCTGTAGAGGAAATGAAGAAGGTACTGCGTAAGGCAACCTGCGAGTGTGCAGCAATTCCTGTATGCTGCGGTTCCGCATATCGTAACAAGGGTGTTCAGAAGCTTCTGGATGCAATCGTTGAGTATATGCCCGCTCCTACCGACATTCCTCCCATCAAGGGTACCGATCTGGATGGCAACGAAGTTGTAAGACATTCTTCCGATGAAGAGCCTTTTGCAGCTCTGGCATTCAAGATCATGGCTGACCCCTTCGTAGGTAAGCTTGCATTCTTCCGTGTATATTCCGGTACTATGAATGCTGGTTCCTATATTTTAAATGCTACTAAGGATAAGAAGGAGCGTGTTGGACGTATCCTGCAGATGCATGCTAACAAGCGTGCAGAGCTGGATAAGGTTTACTCCGGTGATATCGCAGCAGCAGTTGGTTTCAAGTTCACCACTACCGGTGATACCATCTGTGATGAGCAGCACCCTGTAATCCTGGAGTCCATGGAGTTCCCTGAGCCCGTTATCGAGCTGGCTATCGAGCCTAAGACCAAAGCTGGTCAGGGTAAGATGGGTGAAGCTCTTGCAAAACTGGCAGAAGAAGATCCTACTTTCCGTGCTCATACCAACCAGGAGACCGGTCAGACCATCATTGCCGGTATGGGTGAGCTGCATCTGGAGATCATCGTTGACCGTCTGCTTCGTGAGTTCCATGTAGAAGCTAACGTAGGTGCTCCTCAGGTTGCTTACAAGGAAGCGTTCACCAAGGCTGTTGAAGTAGATTCCAAATACGCTAAGCAGTCCGGTGGTCGTGGACAGTACGGACATTGTAAAGTTAAGTTTGAGCCCCTGGAGGCTAACTGTGAGAAGTTTGACTTCGATCCGAAGGCAAACATTCTGATTAACGATCCTCCTACCCTGTTATTCGAATCTACCGTTGTCGGTGGTGCTATTCCTAAGGAATACATCCCTGCAGTAGGTGAAGGTATCCAGGAAGCAGCTCAGGCTGGTATTTTGGGTGGATTCCCTGTACTGGGTGTTCATGCGAACGTATATGATGGATCCTATCATGAGGTCGACTCCTCCGAGATGGCATTCCACATTGCAGGTTCCATGGCATTCAAGGAAGCAATGCAGAAGGCAGCTCCTGTACTGCTTGAGCCGATCATGAAGGTTGAGGTTACCATGCCTGAGGAATACATGGGCGATGTAATCGGTGATCTGAACTCCCGTCGTGGTCGTGTAGAAGGTATGGAAGACATCGGCGGTGGTAAGATGGTTAAAGCATACGTACCCCTTGCTGAGATGTTCGGTTACTCCACAGACCTGCGATCCAAGACCCAGGGTCGTGGTAACTACTCCATGTTCTTCGATAAGTACGAGCCCGTTCCTAAGAACGTTCAGGAAAAGGTTCTTGCTGCCAAGGCGAAATAAGCACTAAATCAATAAAAACAACTTGAAAAACCTCTGATTATTTAATATAATCAGAGGTAGCGAGTTGAAAAATAAAACTACGAAACTGTTTAATTATTTTAAGGAGGACTTAAATAATGGCTAAAGCTAAATTTGACAGAACAAAGCCCCATTGTAACATTGGTACCATCGGTCACGTTGACCATGGTAAAACCACTCTGACTGCTGCAATCTCCAAGGTTCTTTCTGAGAGAGTTGCAGGTAACGAAAAGGTAGATTTCGAGAACATCGATAAGGCTCCCGAAGAGAGAGAGCGTGGTATCACCATTTCTACCGCTCACATCGAGTATCAGACTGAGAAGAGACACTATGCACACGTTGACTGCCCGGGCCATGCTGACTACGTTAAGAACATGATCACCGGTGCTGCACAGATGGATGGTGCTATCCTCGTTGTAGCTGCTACTGATGGTGTTATGGCTCAGACCAAGGAGCACATCCTGCTGTCCCGTCAGGTAGGCGTTCCTTACATCATCGTATTCCTGAACAAGTGTGATATGGTTGACGATCCCGAGCTGATCGAGCTGGTTGAGATGGAAGTAACCGAGCAGCTGGAAGAGTACGACTTCAATGACTGCCCTATCATCAAGGGTTCCGCTCTGAAGGCTCTGGAAGATCCCAACAGCGAGTGGGGCGACAAGATCATGGAGCTGATGGACACTGTAGATACCTACATTCCCGATCCTCAGCGTGATACTGATAAGCCTTTCCTGATGCCTGTAGAGGATGTATTCACCATTACCGGTCGTGGTACCGTAGCTACCGGACGTGTAGAGCGTGGTGTTCTGCATCTGAACGATGAAGTTGAAATCGTTGGTATTAAGGAAGAGACCAAGAAGACCGTTGTAACCGGTATCGAAATGTTCCGTAAGATGCTGGATGAGGCACAGGCTGGTGATAACATCGGTGCTCTGCTTCGTGGTATCCAGAGAACTGAAATCGAAAGAGGACAGGTTCTGGCTAAGCCCGGTACTGTTACCTGCCACAGAAAGTTTACCGCTCAGGTATACGTTCTGACCAAGGATGAAGGTGGACGTCATACTCCTTTCTTCAACAACTATCGTCCTCAGTTCTACTTCAGAACCACCGATGTTACCGGTGTTTGCGAACTGCCCGCTGGTGTTGAGATGTGCATGCCTGGTGATAACGTAGAAATGACCATCGAACTGATCCATCCCATCGCTATGGAGCAGGGTCTTACCTTCGCTATCCGTGAAGGTGGACGTACAGTAGGATCTGGACGTGTTGCTACAATTATCGAGTAATCTTTGATAATTGCTCACAAAGCTAGTATTTATAAGGGTTTCAAGCTTCGGCTTGGAACCCTTTTTTCAACAAACGGCACTTTAATAAACTAAAGTCAAAGCCTTGTTGGCTCTAAAATGGCTCTATTTTTTTCGGTTTTAGAGCCAGAAGGGTATAAAAATACCGGTCGAAATTCGGCTTTCGACCGGTAAAATAAAGTAATTTATTTTTGTGCTTTTGATTCGGTTACATGCTTTCTGATATTCGCTGCATTCTCCTTGGCATGTTCTTTTGCAAGTTCCGGA
>CAVJMX010000046.1:0-19844 GCA_963650795.1 Bacteroidales bacterium H4 | reverse complement strand
TCACCCACTTATGAGCAAGCTCATGTGGGTTTAGACCTTTTGACCCTGGCATCACATTATTATATTATAAGGAAAGAACGCGGTATGGTAGAATTTGATGTGAAGATGACGGCGGGGGATTTATACGACTTTTTATTGCGGCATAATTATAACAGTTTGTCCGGACTTTCGGCGTCGATACTCGGTGCTTTGTGTGTTATTGTTGGAATTTCCACCCAAGACTGGATCTATCTGATCCTGGGATTGGTGATTTTGCTATATCTTCCCTGGACACTTTTTATAAAAAGCAGACAGGCAATGGTGAGCAACCCTGTTTTCAAGGAAACTATGCATTATATTTTGGACGAAAATGGTATCTCCATGGTGCAGGGAGAGGATGTTGGCACCCTGAAATGGGAGGACTGCCTGAAGGCTGTGTCCACCAGCCGTTCCATCATGGTGTATACAGCGAAAAATGCAGCAACAATTTTCCCGAAAAATCAATTAAAAGATAAAACAACAGATGTTATCGAAGTGATTTCTACCCATATGCCGCCAGCAAAGGTGAAGATCCGTAGCTAGAAGTGTTATAGAGCAGAGAGACTATCCGAAAAAACGGACATCACGGTGTCCATAGAAAGTGTAAGAGCAATGACAATAGGTGATTCCACAGTAAACTCAGAATTCAGAAAAGAAATTATAGAGACCCACAGTGCGGAGGAGACTTTTGCACTGGGACAGCGGATTGGCAGAGAAGCACTTCCCGGACAGGTCTATACTCTGATCGGGGATCTGGGTGTTGGCAAGACCGTGTTTACCCAGGGGGTGGCAGATGGTCTTGGGATCACGGAACCGGTGAACAGCCCTACCTTTACCATTGTACAGATCTATGAGGAAGGACGTATGCCCTTTTACCATTTTGATGTCTACCGTATCGGGGATGTAGAAGAGATGGAAGAAATCGGCTACGAGGACTGCTTTTACGGCGAGGGACTGTGTCTGATCGAGTGGGCGAACCTCATCGAAGAGATCCTGCCGGAGCATTACCGTCAGGTGACCATAGAAAAGGATCTGGAGAAAGGCTTTGATTACCGCCGGATCACCATTGAAGAGAGGACTACAATATGAAAATATTAGCACTGGACAGCTCCGGGCTGGTGGCAAGCGCTGCCATCGTGGAAGATGATGTCCTGATCGCAGAGTACACTACAGATTATAAGAAAACACATTCCCAGACGTTACTTCCGATGCTGGACGAGATTAGGCAGATGATCGATCTGGATCTGCATACCATTGATGCCATTGCCATCTCCGCAGGTCCCGGCTCTTTTACCGGGCTCAGGATCGGAGCTGCAACGGCGAAGGGACTGGGACTGGCACTGAATCTTCCCTTAGTGGAAGTGCCGTCACTGGAAGGACTTGCGTTTAACCTCTGGGGGACGGACAAGCTGGTCTGCCCCATTATGGATGCCAGAAGGAATCAGGTATATACCGGAATCTATGAGTTCTGTAAGGGGGAGACCGCAGAGAACGGATCCCCGGAACAGCAGCTGGTGATGCACAGCATTAAGGAACAGTGTGCGATTGCCGTGGAGGAACTGGTGGAGGAGCTGAACCGCCTGGGAAGAGAAGTAATCTTCTTAGGGGACGGCGTGCCCGTATACCGGAAGCAGATCACAGAGGGAATGAAGGTGCAGTTTGCTTTTGCACCCGCATCCAATAACAGACAACGCGCTGCCAGTGTGGCTTCTCTGGGTGCGATCTACTATGCGCAGGGGAAAACTGTGACTGCTGCGGAGCATGAGCCCGAGTACCTGCGGAAGAGTCAGGCAGAGCGGGAGCGGGAAGAACAGGAGAGAGCCGCAAAAGAGGCAAAGGCATGAAGATAGAGGTTCGCCCCCTGCGGGATACAGACATTGAAGAACTGAGCAGGATCGAAGAGGCATCTTTCAGTATGCCCTGGTCTGCGGAGGATTTCCGTGGACTGCTTCAAAGGGATTACTGCCTGTATGTGGTAGCGGAGGCAGACGGCCATATTGCCGGCTGCGCCGGACTGACGGACAGCTTTCACGAGGGCAATATCGACAACGTGGTGACAGCACTGGAATACCGGAACCTGGGAGTGGGCAGCAAAATGCTGGAAGAACTGCTGCGGCTGGGTGCAGAGCGCGGCATCACGGCATATACCCTGGAAGTTCGGGTGAGCAATGCTCCGGCGATCCGGTTGTATGAAAAGTTTGGGTTTGTCTCGGAAGGGATCCGCCCGAAATTTTATGAGAGACCGACAGAGGATGCCATGATCATGTGGCGCCGTTAGCAAGTATTACCACCACCATCCGGCAATTTATTTGCTATGATAGTGAAAGAGAACACAATTTTACAATCAGAAAGGTGGAAGGTAAGATGCGAAAGTCAGAAAACGGTAAATTAACACAGATAATATGTAACGGCTGCGGCAGGAAACTGAAAGTAGAGAAGGAGATTCTTCGGGAAGGGAGCTTTTCCGCGGACGTAAGATTTGGATATTTCAGCAGAAAAGATGGGCTCAGACATAAATTTGATCTGTGCGAAGACTGCTATGATAAATGGATCTCGTCTTTTGTGATTCCCACGGAGGAAATTACGGAGACAGAGATGCTGTAGAGACAGCAGATTGCGAGGAAGAATGTTAGACGTTTGCTTATTGGGAACCGGCGGAATGATGCCCCTGCCTTACAGGTGGCTGACCTCCCTGATGATGCGCTATAATGGAAAAAGTATTCTGATTGACTGTGGGGAGGGCACCCAGATCGCCATGCGTGAGAAGGGCTGGAGTCCGAATCCCATCGATATCATCTGCTTTACCCATTTTCATGCGGATCATATCAGTGGACTGCCGGGAATGCTTCTGACCATGGGAAATGCAGAGCGGACAGAACCGCTACTGTTGATCGGACCGAAGGGTCTTACGAAGGTGGTGGCATCCCTGCGTGTAATCGCACCGGAGCTTCCCTTTGAGGTAAAATGTCTGGAGATCACGGAAAATGCACAGATATTTTCTTTTGAGGGCTTCCGTCTGGAAGCTTTCAAGGTGAATCACAATGTGCTCTGTTACGGCTACAGTATGGTGATTGACCGTGCAGGTCGATTTAATAAGGACAGAGCCATGGAGCAGGGAATCCCTATGAAATTCTGGAGTCGCCTGCAAAAAGGGGAGACTCTGGAGGAAGATGGCAGAGTATTTACACCAGATATGGTACTGGGTGCGGAGCGCAAAGGCTTAAAGGTGACCTACAGCACCGACACCAGACCTACGGAAAGCATCAGACAGAATGCCAAAGGGGCGGATCTGTTGATTCTCGAAGGCATGTACGGGGAGCCGGACAAGCTGGTAAAAGCCAGAGAACACAAGCATATGACCATGTATGAGGCGGCGAAGATCGCAAAAGAAGTGGAAGCGCCGAAGTTATGGCTGACTCACTACAGTCCGTCCATGACCAGACCGGAGGAGTTCATGGATGAGGTGCGCAAGATTTTCCCGGCGGCTTATGCAGCGAAGGACGGCTGGTCCATGGAACTGAAATTTGACGAGGGAGAATGAGAGCTCTTATGAAGAAAAACAACACGTCTGTGACGAAGATCACGATCTTTTTCATTTTCCTCCTCGTCCTGGTGGTAGGATATTATGCGTATCTGTCCGGAACACATCGCACTGAACAGCAGGAAGCAGTCATGTCGGAGGTAGACACGGCACTGGCAAGGGACCTGGACAATAATTACCCCGCCACGCCCAAGGAAGTGATCAAATATTATAATGATCTGATGAAGTGTTTCTATAATGAAGACTGTACCGCGGAAGAACTTCAGGATCTGGGCAGGAAATCACTGCAGCTGTTTGATGATAAACTTCGGGAGAGCAATGAGGAAGATACCTACCTCGTCCGGTTACAGGGAGAGGTGCAGAATTATAAAGACAATAAGAGAAAAATAACAAGTGTTTCTCTTGCAGCCAGCACGAATGTGGACTATTATACAGCAGACGGATATTCTTTTGCAAGAATTTCCTGTGGCTATACCATGACAGAGAACGGTAAGAAAACGTCTACCGTTGAAGTATATCTGTTGCGCAGAGATGACAACCGCAGATGGAAGATCTACGGCTGGGAGACAGCAGATCAGCTGAACAGCAATCTGGAACAGACAGACAATAATTAAGACAAAGCAGGCAGAAAAATGGCAGAGACAGAAAAACAAAAAGACATTTACATTTTGGGAATCGAGAGCTCTTGTGATGAGACAGCAGCATCGGTGGTAAAAAACGGCAGAGAGGTACTTTCCAATGTAATCTCCTCGCAGATCGCCTTACATACGTTGTATGGCGGAGTAGTGCCGGAGATTGCCTCCCGCAAGCATATCGAGAAGATCAATCAGGTCATTGAGCAGGCGCTTGCTGATGCTCATGTGACCCTGGAGGATATCACAGCCATTGCGGTAACCTATGGTCCGGGACTGGTAGGAGCACTGTTAGTCGGTGTATCCGAGGCAAAAGCCATCAGCTTTGCTACCGGGATTCCTTTGGTAGGCGTACATCATATCGAAGGACACATCAGTGCGAACTTTATCGAAAACAAAGAGTTAGAGCCTCCTTTTATCTGTCTGGTGGCTTCCGGTGGACATTCGCATCTGGTCGTGGTGAAGGATTACGGTGAGTATGAGATCATCGGTCGGACCAGAGACGATGCGGCAGGAGAGGCTTTTGACAAAGTAGCCCGTGCCATTGGACTGGGATATCCCGGCGGACCCAAGATCGATAAAGTATCAAAGGAAGGCAATCCCGATGCCATTCATTTTCCCAGAGCTGCAGTGGCGGAAAATGAGTATGATTTCAGCTTCAGTGGTCTGAAATCCGCCGTACTGAATTATCTGAACGCTTGCCAGATGAAGGGAGAAAGCTACAATCAGGCAGATGTGGCAGCTTCTTTCCAAAAAGCGGTCGTAGATGTGCTGGTAAGCCATTCCCTGCATGCCGTAAAGGCTTACGGGCTGAATAAATTCGCCATCGCCGGCGGTGTGGCATCGAATTCTTCCCTGCGGGCGGCATTTGAAGAGGAATGCGGAAAGCGTAATATTGCATTTTATCATCCCTCCCCAATCTTCTGTACGGACAATGCGGCGATGATCGGTGTGGCAGGATATTATGAGTACATCAAAGGGGTGCGCAGCGGCTATGATCTGAATGCGGTGCCGAACCTGAAACTGGGCGAACGGTAAGACACATTCCTTAGAAGACTTTATAGAAAGACAGACATTAATATGATAGACAGAGTGGCAGAAGAGTATTTAACAGAAGATTATGCGGCAAAGAACGCAGAAAAAGAGGATGAAAATAAGGAAAAACCGCGCTGTACGGCAATTATTCTGGCAGCGGGCAGCGGAAGCAGAATGCACTCCGCAGTGGCGAAGCAGTTCCTTCCTCTAAAAGACAAGCCCCTGATCTGGTATGCACTGCATGCTGTGGAAGAGTCACAGATCATTGACGATTGCATTCTCGTGACAGCAGAGCAGGATATTCCCTATGTCCGGGAAGAGATCGTGCAGAAATACCATTTTACGAAGGTGAATATTATTACTTCCGGAGGCACGGAACGGTACTTGTCCGTGAGCCGTGCATTGCAGCTGATTGTGGACGGACGGCTTAAGGTACCCAATGAGCACGGTTATGTGTTCATCCACGACGGTGCCAGACCTTTCCTGACGGAGAAAATACTCGAAGATACTTACGCAGCAGCCGTACAGTATCAGGCATGTGTAGCTGCAGTGCAGAGCAAAGATACAGTAAAAATCAGTGACGGCGAAGGATTCGCATTGTCCACACCGGATCGTAGGACGGTATGGAACATCCAGACACCGCAGGTATTTGAAACCAGCCTGATCTTACAGGCGTATGAGAGATTGCTGATTCGCCTTCCCAAGATGCAGGAGCAGGGCATTCAGGTGACAGATGACGCCAGCGTGGTGGAGATGTTCACCGAGGCAAGAGTGAAGCTGGTGGAAGCTTCCTATCAGAATATTAAGATCACAACACCGGAAGATATGAAGACAGCCGAGGCGTTTCTGGAGGATTAAATCCTCCGGGAAATGCCTCGGCTGTTTTTAGTTGTATCTTAATTATAATTATTTTTCCCGCATGGCACTGGGAGTTACCCCGTATACCTTCTTGAATGCGCGCCGGAAAGTATTGGAATTGTTATATCCCACAGCGATATACAGCTCATTTAAGCTGATATCGGTTTCCCTGATCAGTCTGGCGGCTTCCGTCATACGGATATTCTCCAGATACGTGGAGAAGTTCACTCCGGTCTTTTCCTTGAACATATGAGAGAAATAACTCTCGGAGATCTGGAATTCATCGGAGATCTTGTTAAGACCCAGGGAAGGATCTTTGTAATTTTCCCTGATATATTTCTCAATGGTGGAGGATAAGGTATTGTCATCCTCCTTATTGCCGAAGAGATTACATAAGGACAATGCCAGATCTTCACATAATTTGAAAGTCAGATGCTCGTTGAAACGCTCATCCAGCACTTTTACAGCTTCGGGATCCGCATCCTGGGGCAGTGCAAATCTTGCTTTTAATAAAGTATTACGGATATCCGACAGCAGGTACTTCAACAGGTTGACCGGAAGGGAACGTTCCTCGATGTTTTCCTGGTGGATCAGGTTGAACAGCTCCAGTACCTGGGGCGTATTGCCCGTGGAGATGAAGTGGATCAGTTTCGTGGAGATCTCCGGCGGGTAATAGAATACGTTGGAATCCTTCTTAATAAATTCATATGGGAAGAAAATATAGTTCTTCGTGGTATAACTTACCGCCTCGGAAGCCTGCTGGTAGCATTCCCATACGTTCATCAGGGAATCCGTATTGCGTCCGATGCCGGCGAACAGCCAGATATCATAGGTATCCAACAGATAATCGTGGAGACGCAGGATACAGTTGTTGATCTTTAAGATCAGATTCTTTTCCTCTTCCTCCGTACAGTGCAGCAGAACGGAATATGTCCGGTCCGAAGGACTGAAGTAGAAGAGTGGTGTACCGAAGAAGTTACCCAGAGCACTCTCGATGATATGCTCCAGATCTTCCACGGATTCCACACCGCCGGGCAGGGCGTTTTCTGCATTGTCACCGAAGTTATTATAGTACACAATGTATAACACATTATAATAAGAAGATTCTGTAATTCCCAGATAGTTCTCCATATAAGCTACTTCGTCCTCGGAAGTAGCGGTACCGGATAAGAGCTGTCGCACATAAGAGGTACAGATGATGGGGCGCTGGCTGTCTACGACTTCCTGCAGATTCTTCTGGACTTCCACAGCGGTCTGCAGCTCCTGTCCAAGCTCAATAATGGGGCGGACATTACGTCTAGAGAAATAATAGATCAGCGAGACGCCGATCAACAGTGCCAGCATGGCAAACAGGATCAGAAACAGCTGCGTACTGCCCAGACCTGCAGTTGCCTTGTAGGGAGGGAAACTGAAAAAGTAAGAATAACTGGTGTTATCTGAAACATATTTCCCTAAAGTAAAGTTCTGACCATCGATACGAACCTCTGAATAACCCTTATTAAAGTCCAGAGAGTTCAACATTTCTGCGGAAATACTCTCCGGAGCATTGATCGAAAGGACGGTGGAGCCATCCTCAGCGGCTACTACCAGGAAATTGTCACCATCCATCTGTACACAGTCGAACAGATCTGCCATTTTATCCTGCTCAAAGATAAAGCAGACCCTCGCGTGGGCATCCATATAATAGAGATCGTCCAAATCTATGATATACATATAGTACTTTTCGCTGTAATTCGGCATGAACTGATCCATGGGAAGGAAGCAATTCGTGTATTCCGGCTCTTTCATGCAGGAATACCACTGATCTTTTTCTGCAACGGGATACTTCTGAATCCAGTTATAGAACCGGTTGGCGGATATAAAATAAGTAGGATTCAATACATAATCCGTCTCAGGAAAGTAGACGAAGGACTCTTTTAACGGAAGAAGTGCCTCTGCATACACATTTGTCGCCAGAGAGTTTTGCAATTCATTGCCCAGTTCGGTGAAAGGGAAGTAGGTATTCTGATAATTCATGACTTTACGGAAGGTATCGTTCTGCAACAGCTGTCTGCAGTAGACTTCCATAATATTTAAATCACTCTCAAACAGCTCCGCATTGCTGATCAGGGTGGTTTCGTTCTGCTGATCATAAGAATCACGGGCGTTATTTATCGTAGAGCGGTATAAAAAGATGAACAAAATCAGGATGATAAGTAAGAAAATGCTGTAAGAGGTTACCATTTTCAGCATCAAAGTACTGTTGTGGCTTGTATAATCTGTATCCTTTTGGGTACTTTTTCTGTTCAAAATCATCAATTCTATCTCCCAGAACCATTTTAAATCAAAAACATACATAACAAATTATGTACATTGTAACAGTTTTGCATAAAAAAAACAATATGTAAGCTCTTACAAAAATGCAGTAAAATCAAGGGTTTGCAGAACCGGTTGTCAAAATTTGCACCCGAACGCAAAAATTGTAACTTGTTTTTCAGCAGTGCTGATGGTAAGGTGAGGGCAAGTCAAGGGAATGACCCCGTGACAAATCATTATTCCAATTTTTTAGGGAGGAAAAAAATGAAGAGAAAAGTATTATCCGTTCTTTTAGCATCTGCTATGGTTGCATCCTTAGCAGCATGCGGAAGCAGCAACGATGCTACATCAGCAGATTCCGCTGCAGCATCCACCGATGCAGCAGGTTCTTCGGAAGCAGCATCCAGCGAAGCTTACAACCTGGAGGAGATTAACGTAGTAGTTAATGGTACTCTGACTGCAACTGTTGATAACGGTCAGGCTGAATTCGTTCAGCAGTGGGAAGAAGCAGTATCTGAGGAGCTTGGTCATTCTATTAAGATGAACATCCAGCAGTTAGACCACTCCGGTTACACCGATGCAGTAGGTCGTCTGTTCGCCGGCGGCGATTATCCCGATGTTATGATTATGAGCGCAGATATGTTCAAGCAGTATGCACCTACCGGTCTGCTGTGGGATATGTCCGAGGCATATGCAAACGCTAAGTTCCAGTCTCATCTGATTCTGCCTGAGGTTAACGAGAATCTGAAGGATTCCGAAGGCCATCTGTATGGCTTCGCTCCTACTTATGGTAATGGATGTGTTACTTATGTTAAGCAGGCATGGTTAGATGCAGTTGGTCTGAAGGCTGAAGACATCAAGACCTATGATGATTATTATAACATGCTGTTAAAGTTCCACAACGAAGATCCCGATGGTAACGGTGTAAACGGTGATACCTACGGCGTCATCGCAGCTGGTTTCGTTGGAAACGAAGCTCCTTATGTAAACTATCTGCCTGAGTTCTGGCAGGATGCTTATCCTGCAATTCTGCAGGATGACAACGGTACCTGGTACGATGGATTCCAGTCCGATGCTACCAAGGCAGCACTCTTAAGACTGCAGCAGGCTTACCAGGATGGCGCTATCGATCCTGAGACCCTGACCGCTTCTACCAAGATCGCTCGTGAGAAATGGTTCTCCAACGATCAGACCGGTTCTTCAGGTGTATTCACTTACTGGGCAGGTTCCTGGTATCAGACTCTGACCGATAACCTGATCAAGAACAATGTAGATGAGAATCTTGTTGAGCTGGCTCCTATCGCTGAGGTTGGCGCATACCTGAACAGAGAAGCTCCTGTATGGGTTATCATTGATGACGGTGATGGCGATGACTCTCGTGAGCAGGCTATCTTCGATGCATTCATCGAGACCATGATGGATGGTGACAAGGTTCAGACACTGTGGACCTACGGTGCAGAAGATGTTCACTGGTCTACCAAGGCTGAGACCTTTACTATCAACGCTGGTACTGACAAAGAGAAGACCTATGAGTATGCTGACGGTGAGTTCCACTTAAAGCAGTCTCCTAACGATCCTAACTCCGTATGGAAGAAGAACGCTATGGATCCCGCTCTGGTTGTATGTTCTCTGGACAACGGCTTTAATGATATCTCCGGTCTGGCTGCAGAGGGTAACAAGTTCTTCACCGAGAACTGCAAGGATGCTCCTCAGTCCCCTACCTCTGAGACCTACACCAACGAGTCCGGCACTATCTACGATGCTAAGCTGGCAGCTATCACCTCTGTAGTAGTTGAGGGCGGCGATGTAGATGCGGCTATGCAGACCTACGTTGACACTGTTGGTTCTATCATTGATCAGTGCTTATCTGAGCTGAATGCACAGTAATTGACACAAAATCGATGTAAAATGTAGCAAAAGCTGCAACGATATGATATAATTATCCTGTCCCATCGGGATGCAAGACCAATGGGGCAGGATATTTTAGAGAGAAAAGAATGTGTGAGATGAAGTGAAAGGAAGAGGGATGGTATGAGCAAGAAAAAGAAAATTACCACATCCACCGGCGTAGAAGTACGTCACAAGCCTCTGGGTCTTCGTATCTGGAATAACAGAGGTTATTATTTGATGTTCCTGCCTGTATTTGTGTTCATTTTGATCATGTATTACTGGCCCATGCTTGGTATTCGTTATGCATTTTACGATTATAAGCCCGTAGGCACTCCTACATTTGCGGGATTAAAGCATTTTACAAATATGTTCAAGACAGATGCGTTCTGGACCTCGTTTAAGAACACATTGGAACTGAGCATTATGAAGTTACTGATTACAACCTTTACAGCGGTTATCGTATCAGTATTCTTAAATGAAATGGGAAATCTCTTTGCAAAGAAAACTTTGCAGACTATTATATATCTGCCCCACTTTATGTCCTGGGCAGTAGTTGCATCTATTTTCAGCTTGTTCCTGTCTCCTTCCTCTACCGGGCTGGTAAACGGATTATTACATGACTGGGGCATTCTGTCCGCTGATGCCAAGAACATTTACTTCCTGGCAAGCCCTTCCTGGTGGAGACCGATCTTCTACATTATTAATATCTGGAAAGAGACAGGTTGGGGAACTATTATCTTCCTGGCTACTCTGGCAGGTATTAACCCGGAACTGTATGAGGCAGCTGACATCGATGGTGCTACCCGTATGCAGAAGATGCGTTATGTAACTCTGCCGGCACTGTCCAACACGATCATCACTGTTCTGATCCTGAACCTTGCTAAGGTTATGAACATGTTCGAGTCCGTATTCGTATTGTACAACAATGCGGTATACAGCGTATCTGATGTTATTTCTACCTATATTTATCGTCAGACATTCGCAATCGCTCTGCCGAACTATGGTTACTCTACAGCAGTTGGTCTCTTCAAGTCCCTGGTTGGCTGCGTACTGGTATTAGTATGTAACTGGGCAAGTAAAAAGACCCGTGGCCGTGGCATTGTATAGGAGGTGTTGAACGTGGCAAAGACAGCTTATCGCAAACCTAAGAAAAAAATTCATGTATTCGATGTCGTTAATTACATCGTATTTATTCTGATCGGCCTCCTGGTTCTGATACCTATCTGGAAGGTAGTAGTAGACTCCTTCAACGCTGTGGGCGTGTACCAGTTCAGACTGTGGCCGCATGATTTTACATTAGATGGTTATAAGACCATCATCCATACTCAGAGACTGTACAGACCTTTTCTTAATTCCGTAATTACAACGGTACTTGGAACGTTCCTTGGTCTGCTCCTGTCTACCCTGGGTGGTTATGTACTGATTCAGTTTGATATGCCCGGCCGTAACTTCTTCGCATATTTCCTTCTGTTTACCATGATCTTCTCCGGTGGTATGATCCCCGAGTACCTGGTAATGAAGCAGTTACACCTGGTTAACAGCATGTGGATCCTGGTAGTTAAGCACGGCATGAACGTGTATAACCTGGTTCTGATGCGTAACTTCTTTGAAGGAATTCCTGCCAGCCTGTTCGAGGCAGCCGAGATCGACGGATGTTCCCCTATGGGAATCTTCTTCAAGATCGTGCTTCCTCTGTCCAAAGCAGCTCTGGCTTCCATCGGTCTGATGTTTGCAGTTACCGTATGGAATGACTATTCTACCGTTAAGATTTATATTACCGATCCTGATCAGGTTAACTTCCAGTATCAGTTACGTAATATGATCATGGATGGTGATACCCCTACGACACAGTATTCGGTATCCCAGAACACTCTGTACTATGCAGCAATCGTATGTGCAATCCTTCCTTTCATGGCATTGTATCCTTTCCTGCAGAAGTACTTCGTAAAGGGTGTAAACATCGGAGCTGTTAAGGAGTGATATTTACACACGTATTTGGCTTTGCTCAAGGGAAACTTCGGTTTCCCTTGTATTTTATCTGTGAATAATTTTGAGACAAAAGATGCGCAGTGGAAGCGCAGAAATGAGGGCAGAAATGAATAAGATTTTTTGGGCTGCTGATTCCACGGTCCAGACCAATGATTACACGACGTATCCGCAGACTGGCATTGGTCAGGTATTTCCTTTATTTGTAAAACCGGAGTATCAGGTATGCAATCACGCCAAGAACGGCAGAAGCACCAAGAGCTTTATGGACGAGGGGAGACTGAAGGCCATAGAGGAGACGATTGGTGAAGGTGATTTCCTGTTTATTCAGTTTGGACACAACGATGAGAAAAAAGAAGATCCTACCAGATATACGGAACCTTTTTCCTCCTACATGGAGAATCTGGAGACATTTATCCGGTTGGCAAGAGAGCACAGCGCCTATCCGGTACTGATCACTCCCTTGGAACGTAGATGCTTTATGGATGAGAAGCATTTAGGCATCGGCGCGCATTCTGACTATGTGGCGGCTATGAAGCAGACTGCTGAGAAAAACAATGTACCTCTGGTAGATCTCTATAGTATGAGCCGTATGGAACTGAAAAAAGTCGGAGAAAAGAACAGCAGAAGATGGTATATGTTCTTCCCGGCGGGGGAGTATAAGAATCACCCGGAGAAATCCGAGGATAATACTCACCTGCGTTATGACGGTGCAGTGAATTTTGCATCCATGATTGCCAAAGGCTTGAGAGAGCTGGGCGGTATCTATGCAGGCATGCTGTTAGATGATATGAATCTGTAATGAATTAAAAAATCCTGTTTCGGTCGAAACAAAAGCCGCCGGAACAGGATTTTTTATTTTCTAATGTTTAGGAAGTGTATTTGTTCAGAACCGCCGCCACAGCACCGGGACCTGCAATCATTTCTTCAAAATACTTGCAGACCATGGTATCCATGCCATGGACTTTCAGGTCTACGCCCCAGAGAGTAGCATCTGACAGCACATTACTGAGTACTGCTTTGCTATCTATGGAATCCCCCAGAGCAATACTACTGACTAAAGGAGTCAACTCCTCCAGACGGGGATCGGAGCTTAAAGCAAATGCTTTACCGTTATCATCCACACCCATGAGATATCTTAACCATCCTGCGAATACCAGAGGAATGAACTTCAGATCCGCTACGTCAAGCTCAGGATCCGCAGCGTAAGCTTTGATGGTCTCTCCAAAGCGGATCGCCAGCTTCTGCGAGGTATCCGTTGCGATTCGCTGGGGTGTATCCGGCATGAACGGATTGGGGATACGGACATTTAACACGGTGTCCAGGAATTCTTTCGGATCCAGGATACCGGGATTCGTCACTACGGGAAGCCCTTCGGTATAGCCGATCTGCTCTACCAGCTTTTTGAGGCTTGGATTTTTCATTTCCTCTGAGATCAGGGTATAGCCCAGGAGACAGCCGAAGACTGCCAGGGCGGTGTGCAGCGGATTCAGGCAGGTGCACACCTTCATTTTTTCCACCTTGTCTACGGTCTCCCTGGAAGTGAAGATGAGACCCCCCTTTTCGAGCGCCGGGCGTCCATTCGGAAAGTCATCTTCAATGACCAGATACTGGCATTCCTCTGCATTGACGAAGGGAGCTACATACGTGTGCTTGCCGGTGATCACGGGATCTAATTCCTCCACACCGTCTTTTTTCAGGAGCTCTTCGATGGAAGTATCCGGACGGGGCGTGATCTTATCGATCATGGTCCAGGGGAAGGAGACTTTACCGCTGGTCTTAATATAGTTTTCAAAATCCGAATCCACCAGACCGTTTCGTGACCAGCCCTCTGCAAAGGAAGCGATAGCGGCTGCGAGTTTATCACCATTATGAGAGCAATTATCCATGCTGACCATAGCAATGGGCTTTTTCCCTGCAAGAAATCTTGCATATAATAAAGAAGCTACTTTTCCGATATAACTGACGGGAGCCTCAGGACCGGCAACAAGGTCTGCGGCAACCTGGGGAGTGAATTTACCGTCTGCACCATAGAGGTTATAGCCTTTTTCTGTAATGGTAAAAGAAGCCATCTGTAATCTGTCGGCTGCAAAAATCTCTTTTAGACGGTGGAACTGCTTCACATTATCGGAATCCAGTGCCAGAGATTCCACCACACTGCCGACTACAGTTTTCTCTACGGTACCGTCTGCCTTTAAGGTGACGAGTATGCTGTAATCGTCATGCGGATGATTCATTTTCTCGATAATCTCATAGTCGTAGCCTTCTGCTACTACCAGACCCCTGTCTAAGATTCCCTGATTCAACAGATCCTGTACGACATTTGCCTGGAATGCACGGAAGATGTTGCCGGCACCGAAATGGATCCAGAAGGGATTCTCTTTTGTAGCTTTTGTAACAGCCTCGCGATCAAATCCGGGCAGGGCATAGCCTGCGTTTTCCCAGGACTTTTTATCTTTTAATCCTTCTTTATTTAATCTCATAGCGAGCAGCTCCTTTCTCGATTGCTTCCCACAATCCGTTCAGATAAGTTGCACCCAGGGCGCGGTCATAGAGACCGTAACCGGGCATTGCCACCTCACCCCAGATCATACGACCGTGGTCGGGGCGGATCGGCCCGTCGAAACCGATCTCATACAGCGCACGCATGATCTCGTACATGTCAAAGGTACCGTCGGAGGACAGATGTGCCGCCTCCTCGAAATCTGTGGGACTGTTGAACTTCAGGTTGCGGACATGGGCAAAATGGATACGTCCCTTCAGGGAGCGGATCATATCCGGCAGATCATTTTCCAGATTGGTACCGTAGGAACCCGAACAGAAGGTGACGCCGTTATGAGGATTGTCCACCATCTGCATCATCCGCAGGATATTTTTCTTATTAATAATGATACGGGGCAGTCCGAAGACACTCCAGGCGGGATCATCGGGATGAATCGCCATGTTGATATCGTATTTATCGCAGACCGGCATGATCCGCTCCAAAAAGTATTTCAGATTTTCGAATAATTTCTCATCATCGATATTCTCATACATTGCAAAAAGCTCTTTGATATGTGCCATGCGCTCCGGTTCCCATCCGGGCATTATGGTACCGTTGGTATCTCCGGCGATGGAGGCGAACATTTCTTCAGGATTGATAGCGTCTACCGCTTCCTGGGTATAAGCTAAGACCGTGGAGCCATCGGGACGTTTTCTGGCAAGCTCGGTTCTCGTCCAGTCGAAGACCGGCATGAAATTATAGCAGACCAGATGGATATCTTCTTCTCCGAGGTTTTCCAGAGTCTGAATATAGTTGTCAATATAGAGATCCCGGTCGGGAGCACCGGTTTTGATGGCGTCGTGGACATTGACACTTTCAATTCCGGAGATATTCAGTCCGGCAGCGGCGACTTCTGCCTTGAGAGCAGCGATGCGCTCTCTGCTCCAGACCTCCCCGGGAACGGTATCGTATAATGTAGTGATGACTCCGGTGACACCCGGAATCTGGCGGATCTGAGATAAGGTTACGGTATCGAATTTGGATCCGTACCATCGTAAAGTCATTTCCATAGGATAATTACCTCCATAAAAATCAGTTGTTGCTTTCATTATAATTTTTTTCCGGGAAAAACGAAGTGACAGAATTGTTGCATATATTGCAAAAGTTGCTATTTTGAGCTACTATGAATCTAAAAGAAATGTGCAGCAGTCCATACGGAGAAAATAAAATTATATGAAGAAAAAACTACAGACAGCCTTTACGACGCGGCAGTATATGCTTTCCAAGGATTTTGAGATCTACTATTATAATGAAAAATATACCTACAAGATCGAGATGCATACGCATGATTACTATGAATTCTATTTTTTTATCGAAGGAGATGTGCGAATCCAGATCGAGGAGGAAATCCACACTTTAAACTGCGGAGACATGGTGATCATACCGCCGGGACGCAGGCACAGAGCTGTGGTAGAGCAGTCAGCCTGTCCCTATCGCCGTTTTGTATTCTGGATCAGCAGGGAATATGCGGGAAGTTTAATGGAACAGGCTGCGGAATACGGTTACCTGATGCAGCAGGCGGGAGTGCAGGGGAAACTAATCTATTCCCATGATGTGGTGGCGTTTAATACGATTCAATACAAAATCTTTCAGTTGATCGAGGAAATCCAGATGGAGCGTTATGGGCGGGACGCCAGAGTGCCGTTGTTAGCGAGTGACCTAATCCTGCATCTGAACCGGGAGATCTACGAAAGGGAGCATCCGGTGAAGATCCGGGAGGAAAATTTGTATCAGAATCTGCTTTATTATATTGAACAGAATCTGGAGGAGGATCTCTCCCTGGACAGACTGGCTTCCGTCTTTTTCGTGAGCAGGTACTATATTGCCCACATTTTTAAGGAACAGGCGGGGATCTCCGTACACCAGTATATTCTGAAAAAAAGAATGCAGGCATGCAGGGAAGCCATCCTGGGCGGAGAAAATATCAGCAGAGTCTATGAACGTTATGGATTTCAGGATTATTCCAGCTTTTACCGGGCGTTCCGTAAGGAATATGGCATGTCTCCGAAGGAATACCGGGAGGAACAAAAAGTTATTTTTAAATAAAAACCTCATGATTTTGCATAGAAAACAGTGTACGGATTCATTAGAATGAAAATAGTAAAACAGAACCATAAACGGAAAATGAGGAAGCACCATGGCAGGGAAACATTTTATTTTAAATCGAAAAACGCGTCTGCAGAGTGAAATACAAAACGAGACAGCAGTAGAACGCGCCTGTGAACGATTCCGGCGGGATATGAGAATGGCATTGGAGGCTTCGAAGGAAGAAGACGGTGTTATCCGGCTGCAACAGAAGGAACTTGCACCGGAGGCATATGAGATAGAGGTATCCGAAGAGACTGTCACAATTTACGGAAGCAATGTCCGCTCTTTTATCTACGCGCTCAATGAACTCAGCGAAAGCTATCTGGGGATTTTGCCGTTCTGGTTCTGGAATGACCAGAGAATCGAAACAAGACCTTATGTGGAGATCCCCTGCGGAAGCTATCATTCGAAACCGTATAAGATCCGTTACCGCGGCTGGTTTATCAATGATGAAGTATTGCTCAGCCATTGGACGGCGGGGGTATCTGCGGAATATCCCTGGGAGATGGTATTTGAAGCACTGCTTCGCTGCGGAGGGAATCTGGTGATTCCGGGAACCGATAAAAATTCCAAAATCTATGCGCCCCTCGCGTCCGCCATGGGACTGATGATCACCCATCATCACGCGGAACCCCTGGGAGCGGAGATGTTCTCCCGGGTATATCCCGGACTGGAAGCTTCTTATCTGAAGCATGCAGATCTGTTTGAAGACCTCTGGAAGGATGCCATAGTAAGACAATGTGGCGAAGAAGTCATCTGGAATATCGGATTCCGCGGGCAGGGGGATGCCCCTTTCTGGGAAAATGATCCGAGCTATGATACGCAGGAGAAGCGTGGCAGACTCATCAGCGATATTATGAAAAAACAGTATGAAATGGTGCGGGAACAGATCCCCGATGCCGTGTTCTGCACGAATCTCTACGGGGAGATCCTGGAGCTGTACCGGGAGGGATGGCTGCAGATCCCGGAAGATGTGATCCTGCTTTGGGCAGACAACGGCTATGGCAAAATGGTATCGAGGCGTCAGGGCAACCATAATCCCAGAGTCGTGGCGCTGCCTGACCCTAAGGACGAGGGAAAGCATGGCACGTATTATCATGTCTCCTTCTATGATTTGCAGGCGGCTAACCATATTACCATGCTGCCCAACTCCATGGAATTTGTGGAAAAAGAGCTTACCTGCGCCGGAAAGCACGGAATCACGGAATTGTGGATGATCAATGCTTCTAATATAAAACCGCATGTATATCCCCTTTCTTTTCTGGCAAATCTATGGCGGGAGAACAGCATGACGGCGGGGGAGCATCGCAGAAAATATATCCGGCAGTATTATCCCCATTGCGAAGAGCAGGCAGCTGCAATGGAAACGTGCACCCGGGAATATCCCGAAGCCATGCTCACCTTTGGAGTGCAGGAGGATGAACATGCGGGAGAGCAGTTCTATAATTATACGGTCAGGGATCTGATCTGCGGATGGATGAAGGATGGCGGACATGCACCTGTGAAGGAACTTCAGTGGTGTACAGCGGCGGATTCTTTCGGACAACAGATGGAATGGTTTGCCGGAAAATGCAGAGAGGGATTCGACAAAATAAACAGCCTGTATGAAAAATGTGCGGAGATTACGGACAATGAACTCTGGAAGGATTCCCTGGTATTACAGACCGGGATCCACAGAGACTGCCTGAGAGGAAGCATTCTGTTCACGGAAGGCTTCCGGGCATATGCGGCAGAAGAATATAAGAAAGCATTCTTTCTGTTAGGATATGCAGCAGAAGCTTTTGAAGCGGCGGATCATGCCATGAGGGACAGAGAACACGGAAAATGGCAGGATTTTTATGCCAATGACTGTCTCACAGATGTAAAGGAGACGGCATATTGCCTGAAACGTCTCATGGGCTATGTGCGGAACCTGGGAGACGGACCGCATTTCTATGGATGGCAGAGAGAAGTGACCTATTCGGAGAGTGACAGTAAAGTGGTACTAATCACCAATATGGAAAATCATATGACAGACTGGGAATTGTATCTCACCGGCAAACAATTCTAAGAAAAAACTGTATTCATGCAAATGAGAAAAAGCCCGGAACCATGATAAAATGGGCTTTTTCTCATTTAGAAAAATTAAATTAAAAATTGTGTAAAAATGTGTTGACAATAGTCCCCCTTTTTGTTAGAATAGCTTTTGTCGTCAGGCAAGCAACAAAGACGACAAAGACTTAAGACACACATTCGGAGAGATATCGAAGTGGTCATAACGAGGCGGTCTTGAAAACCGTTTGTCCGAAAGGGCGCGTGGGTTCGAATCCCACTCTCTCCGCTAGGCATTCGTGCCGCCGATAATTATATAGATTATTAGAATCAACTATCTGGAGAAGTACCCAAGAGGTTGAAGGGACACCCCTGGAAAGGGTGCAGGTCGTTAATAGCGGCGCGAGGGTTCAAATCCCTCCTTCTCCGCTCGCTTGATTGACATATTTTCTGAGTTGCTGAAACAATTCAAAAAAGTCGAAAAAAGTTGTTGACAAAACAGTCGACACGAGATATACTAATCAAGCTGATTACGAATCGGAAACGAGGCGCGAACAACTGCTTCAAGCGAAGCAAAAGAAAATAAAAAAGTTGTTGACAAACGGTTGGCGCTATGATATAGTAAATAAGCTGTCGCCGAGAGATGACAACGGCAAGCGAGATTGAAAGATCTGCAAAGCCAACGCGAAGCGTTGGCGATGAACATTGATAACTGAACAGTGAATAAACCTTGAAAGATCCTAAAATTTCAAGCTGTCGATCAAGAGATTGAAAGACAGACGAACGTTCTTATAAAGAACAACCTAAAACAGTAAATTCAGAGTAACATCTGAATAAGCCAGATTATTCTGGAAAAGGAAACAAACTATAACATGAGAGTTTGATCCTGGCTCAGGATGAACGCTGGCGGCGTGCTTAACACATGCAA
>CAVJMX010000045.1:14941-20096 GCA_963650795.1 Bacteroidales bacterium H4 | reverse complement strand
TAATTCTTTTGTTACGCCAAAACAGCAGAAAATAGTTTCCCTCCATTCCGCATAATAGAAAAAGATAATACCTGCGCCTTTCACTTCCTGTGAAGTGCCTGAAATCAGTAATAAAAAAGTAACTCCTATTCCGATGAGCCAGAACATCACTCCCATGATCAATGGCGCTGCCGTCCTTCCAGTACACACAACTGCTTTTTCTTCATTCACTTCTGTAATCCTCCGGTAATATATCTTTGAGCGTAAACCAAAAACGGATGCCACCCGTTCCTACAGGGAAGCATCCGTTTCTTTCAAATTATTTCCTTACAGCAGACTGTCCAGGGTCTCTCTGATAGCCTTGATGAAGTCCAGGCTGTTGAGGATCACGGGATGCTCACAGGTGGAGATCAGGGACAGGCTCTTGGTCATCTTGCCATCCTCGATGGTCTTGATGCATGCCTGCTCCAGCTTGTCTGCAAAGTTGCACAGTTCGGGGATCTGATCCAGCTCGCCGCGCTTTCTGAGAGCTCCGGTCCATGCGTAGATGGTGGCGATGGAGTTGGTGGAGGTCTCTTCGCCCTTTAAGTGCTTGTAGTAATGACGCTGTACAGTTCCGTGAGCAGCCTCGTACTCGTAGACACCGCTGGGAGATACCAGTACGGAGGTCATCATGGACAGATCGCCGTAAGCGGTAGCTACCATATCGGACATTACATCACCGTCGTAGTTCTTACATGCCCAGATGAATCCGCCCTCGGAACGGATGACACGGGCTACGGCATCATCGATCAGAGTGTAGAAATAGGTAATACCCAGCTCTTCAAATTTTGCCTTGTACTCATTATCATAGATCTCCTGGAAAATATCCTTGAAGGTATGATCGTATTTTTTGGAAATAGTATCCTTGGTAGAGAACCACAGATCCTGCTTCGTATCTACCGCATAGCTGAAGCATGCTCTTGCAAAGCTCTCGATGGATTTATTGGTATTGTGGATACCCTGAATGATACCTGCTCCGTCGAAATTATGGATCAGTTCGCGGGTCTCAGTGCCGTCTGCAGCGGTAAATACCAGCTCTGCCTTACCGGGTCCGGGTACCTTGATCTCTGTATTTTTATAGACATCGCCGTAAGCGTGACGGGCAATGGTAATGGGCTTGGTCCAGTTCTTTACATAAGGAACGATCCCCTTTACCAGGATCGGTGCACGGAATACGGTACCGTCTAAGATCGCACGGATGGTTCCGTTGGGGCTCTTCCACATTTCCTTCAGATTGTACTCTGTCATTCTGGCTGCATTGGGGGTAATGGTGGCACATTTTACAGCTACACCGTATTTTAAGGTAGCGTTGGCAGAATCCACGGTTACCTGATCGTCTGTCTCATTACGATGCTCCAGTCCCAGGTCATAGTACTCTGTCTTCAGATCGATATAAGGCAGTAACAGTTCATCCTTGATCATCTGCCAGAGGATTCTGGTCATTTCATCTCCGTCCATCTCTACGAGAGGGGTTGTCATTTTGATCTTTTCCATAACGATTTCCTTTCCGGTATTTATTTTCGTTCTATTTTTATTTTAACGTAATTCTTTCCAGCAGGCAACCTATTCCTCTGTTCCATCCTGCTGTGCATATGCCTCGTTCAGACCGTTTTTCACCATGTTGTCATAGGCATTGATCATGTGCTGGTGTGCCAGCTGCTCTGCCAGGTCGGCATTGCCCGCCTTGATGGCTTCCATGATCTGCTCATGCTCTTCGTTGGACTTCGGTCCTCTATTGGCACTTGCCAGCGTCTTCTTGCGTACACGCAGCACATACTGGTGAAAATCCTTCAGCTGATGCTCCAGCATCTTGCTGTCGCAGGCTTCGTACAGAATATCATGGAAACGATTATCCAACTCCGCCAGCTGCTCCAGATGACCTTTTTGTGCATGGAACTTGGACAGGTAGACGTTCTCTTCCATCTCCTCCATCTGCTCCTTGGTGATATGCTCCGTAGCCCAGCGGGCACACAGACCTTCCAGCAGGGAACGGATCATGTAGATATCCTTCACGTCCTTCTGGGTGATGCCGGTGACATAGGCGCCCTTGTTCGGGATGATCTGAATCAGCCCTTCCAGCTCCAGCTGACGAAACGCCTCTCTGACGGGGGTTCTGCTGACGCCCATCTCCTCGCCGATTGCTACTTCTTTTAATTCTTCATGTTCCTGGTATTTTCCGCTTAAGATATCCTCTCTCAGCTTGTGAAATACCCGTCCCCGCAGGGAGAACTTATCCGTTACTTCCTGCTTTACATCATACTTACTCACTATAATCCTCATTTCCGGGCGGCAGATGACTGCCGCCAAATATTTGCTTACTCGCCGATCTTCAGATTCTTCTCCAGGCAGACACGATTAACGCATGCCACGATCTCTTCATCCGTAAGCACGGTAACACGACCGCCGGCGTATTCTTCGTCTACCCACTTTTTGATCTCCGCTACCAGTTCGGAAGTCTTCTGTACCTGCTTGTCTCCCTTTAACTTATAGTAGGTGTTCAGCCAGTGTGCGATACCTGCCAGACCGGAGGTATTGGAAATAGCACACAGTACCGGACGGTTCAGAAATTTCTCGGTATCGAAGATATTGTAGATCTCCTCGTTCTTCAGCAGACCATCTGCATGGATACCGGCTCTGGTCACGTTGAAGTTCTTGCCGACAAACGGCGTTCTGGGCGGGATCTGATAACCGATCTCCTTCTCATAGTACTCTGCCAGCTCCGTGATGACACGGGTATTCATGCCGTTTAAGTCACCCTTTAGCTGTGCGTACTCGAATACCATTGCCTCCAAAGGCGTATTACCGGTACGCTCACCGATACCAAACAGTGAAGTGTTGACACCGGAACAGCCGTACAGCCATGCCGTAGTGGAGTTGGACACTGCCTTATAGAAATCGTTGTGACCATGCCACTCGATCAGTTCATGAGGTACACCTGCATGGGTATGGATTGCATAGATGATACCCTGTACACTACGGGGAATAACGGCACCGGGATAGTTGACACCATATCCCATGGTATCGCATGCCCGAACCTTGATGGGGATCTGATATTCTTTCATCAGCTTCATCAGTTCCAGACAAAACGGCACCACATAACCGTAGATATCCGCTCTGGTGATATCCTCCAGGTGACATCTGGGGCTGATGCCCTCCTCTAAGCAGTCACGGATAACACTTAAATAGTGATCCATTGCCTGTCTTCTGGTCATTTTTAATTTCAGGAAAATATGATAATCGGAACAGCTGACCAGAATACCGGTCTCTTTCATTCCGATCTCTTTTACTAATTTAAAGTCTTCCTTGCTAGCACGGATCCAGCTGGTGACCTCAGGGAACTTATAGCCCCTCTCCATGCACTTATAGACAGCATCTCTGTCCTTTTTGCTGTACAGGAAGAACTCACTGGCGCGGATCATTCCGTTGGGACCGCCCAGCTCATGCAGATAATCATAGATCTTCACGATCTGCTCCGTGGTATAAGGTGCCCTGGACTGCTGTCCGTCTCTGAAGGTAGTATCTGTGATCCAGATATCCTTCGGCATGTTATGAGGCACGATACGATCATTAAAAGGTATTTTGGGGATTTCGGAATAAGGGAACATGTTACGGAACACGTTCGGCTTCTCCACATCATCCAGTATGTACATATGCTCCTCGATCTCCAGAAGGTTATTCTTCGGATTCATGGAGACCGGACGATTCTGAAATGCATCACTATCTCTCATTGGTATACCTCTCTTCCCTGACATTCGACATCTGCAGAAGTTGCATTCTTACTCTGCGTAATAAAAATACAATTTGCAGTTCTCGTATCATTGTATACAATCATACCATTTGTGTCAATATATTTAGAATTTATTTTATTGACATATTTTAATCAGATTTTTTATTTTTCCCAGTGATTTTATCTTTTTACTTGTTTTCTAATAATCTCCGGACATTTAGCATTCCGAAGCCCTGCTTGTTCCAGGGTTCCCCGAGGTCTGTAGCCGTAAGAGACAGCAGGCGGACAAATTCTTCATTGCTCATCCATGGGTATTTCCCCAGGGCAAGGGCTGCCGCCCCGGACACAATGGGGGTCGCCATGGAAGTCCCGCTTTTGGCAATATACGGCATTAATATCCTTCCGTTTCGTTTCCGCCAGGAAGCATTGCAGGACAGAACCCTCGTACCGGGAGCCACGATGTCCGGCTTCCTCGTCACGTCGTATCGTCTGCCCCTGCCGGAATAGTTCTCGCATCTTCCGGGATCATTTTTGCAGTATCTGCCGTCGTGACAGCCCACCGTCAGCACTTTTCTGCTGCTCGCCATCTCGGAGATGCTTCCGTCCGCAGGACCTGCATTGCCTGCCGCGCAGACTACGAGAATATTATGCTCCCACAGCCTCTCCAGTTCCTCCTTAAGCAGCTGCTCCTTATACCGTTCCTTCAGATCCCCGATCCCCACAGAGATATTCAGGATCCGGATTTGGTACCGGTTCTTCATCCGCAGGATCCACTGCAGTGCTTCCTGCATGGCATCGCAGGATCCCTCCCCATTGTGATCCAGGACTTTTCCTACGACCAGTCCTGCACCCGGTGCCATTCCGCGGAACCTCCCTCCGGATAATTCTCCGCTTCCGCAGAGGATCCCGCATACATGCGTCCCATGTCCATTGTCATCATAGGGGAAAGAGCGTCCTGCCACAAAATCGGCAAAGCATAACAGTCTGCCCGCCAGATCCGGGTGATACGCAATTCCCGTATCCAGCACAGCCATTACCGCAGGCGCCTGTACCAGCCATCCGTCATATAGTTGTTCCGGTACCTGTACCTGTTCCCTCACCCGCTGCATAGACTTCTTCCGCTCCCACATAAAAACCGGCATAAGACTTATTCTATCTTATGCCGGTCATTTTCACTGGTGTCGGTAAAACACCTGTTATTCATTTATGATCTCCGTTCCGTCCGGGAATACATCGCTGCCCGTTGTGATAACGCCTACCGGAAGATATACCTTTTGGATCTCGGTATGATTATTAAATACCTCATCTGCGATCACACGCACGCCCTCCGGTATTCTCACCTCCGCAGCATTTCCTTTATATGCGATAAGTACACCTCCGCTGATCAGGAAATCTTCTGTGCTGTTC
>CAVJMX010000045.1:0-14931 GCA_963650795.1 Bacteroidales bacterium H4 | reverse complement strand
GTTCTGTTCAAAGTCATCCAGCCAGCCGGTGTGGGTAAAGGCTTTCGCCCCTACGGAAGTCACCGTATCCGGCAGCACTACATTTTTCAGGTCATCGCAATGATAAAACGCAGCATAATCTATCGTTGTAACGCCCTCCGGAATCGTCACTGTACGCACGCTGCTTCTGGAAAAAGCAAATCTGCCAATCTCGGTAGTTCCCTCCGGAATTGTCACGCTACCGACCGCCTGGTCTCTGTAGTACTTCCATTCCGGAATCACACCTCCTTCCGTCTCAGCCGTAACCGCTTCTAAACCGTCATCTGCCGGTTCCGTATAGCCCTGCTGTACATCCTCCTGTCCGGGGTGCACCATGACCATAGCATGATTCCCCACGACTACGGTACTGCCCAACACATTGTCTTGCACCGGGGTCGGTGCAGGAGTAGGCACAGGCGTGGATACCGGTTCCGCGGTATTTGGAACATCTCCGTTCGTATCCGTTGCCGGCACAGGTGATGCTGTCACCAGAGGGTCGTTTTTCCTCTGCTCTTCCAGCTTCTGTGCGAACTGTGCAGCCATACTGCCCTCATCCGCATGAATCGTCACATTGTCACAATTTAAGAACGCGTCATCAGCAATGCTGGTCACCGAAGCAGGAATATAAATATCCGTAAGATTGGTGCATCCGGCAAATGCCTGAGCATCAATGCTCTCCACATTGCTGGGAATTGTGATCTGTTTTAGACCGGTACATCCGGCGAACGAATACTCATCCACTGTCGTCAGCCCTTTTCCAAGCACCACTTCTTCCAGATGATTACAGCCCCAGAAGACATAGGCATCCAATCGCTTGACCGATTTGGGGATCACGACAAGCTGCACGCTCTGATTGTTCTCAAAAGCGCTCTCTCCCACGACTTCCACAGTATCCGGAATCGTGACTCTCTCGTCGCTGCCTCTGTATTTTTCCAGCGTGCTTCCCTGTATCTGAAAATCAGAGGCAGACGCTGCCGCATCTGCCTCTGACACAGGAAGATGTGTCAGGATCAATGCGGTAGCCACCAAAGCTATGACGACCATCCACTTTTTATGATTCATAAACCTTCCCATCCTTATTTTTCATTTGCTCTATGCTCTGGCTGCTTTCAGTGTCTTCTTATCCTTCTTCATGAAGAATACGATGGACAGGCAGGCAAGTCCCATGGACAGGAACCACTTGGGATGGATTCCGTCGCCGGTCTTAGGTGTGCTGTCTGCGATGGTTCCTGCAGTCAGATTGTTCGTATCCACATAGATCACATACGGTGAAAAATGCTCCGCAGTGAAGGTCACACAGGATACACCGGATATGGTGGAGAACTTCGGTGACAGCTTATCTAACCTGCTGTTCACTACGCCTGCCACTTTGTTATTACCCGCATAGGTGATCAGAGAATCCGGAAGTGGCAAAGTAATGCTGATGGACCATCCCGTGGTATCTGTGATCTTCGTATTACCGGTGGAATCATAGAGACTGATATCCATGGGGAAATACTTGATGGCACTGATATCACTGCCGTATTCTGCCATAAGAGCCTTTACTACTTCCTCAGAAGCAGAAGCACTCTCCGTGATCTTGATCACAAAATTATCGGAAGAACCTTTCACGGTTGCGGATACCACACTGGTATTGGACAGACCGTTTTTATCAATGACAACGGTAGTTCTGCCGCCGGATACGGTACCTGTAGTGGTGCTGCTCGGTCTTCTGTTGGAATTGGAATTCGTAGAATTACCGCTTCCCGTAGAAGTACTGGTTCTATTATTAGAGTTAGAACCGGACTTCGCCGTATAGTTTGCTGTTACAGTTACATTAGCTTCCGGCATAGTGATTACTGTTGCAGACAATGTCTTGCTGGCAATCTTGGTATTGGACGGATCAATGGACCAGGTACTGAACTGCTGGTTTGCCGCAGGATCATTCGCCACAATAATCGGCTGGGAACCGGCGATATAGCTACCGGATCCGGAACCGTTCTTAACGGTAAGAGTGTACATCTTGACAGTTGTACCATTATTATTGTTCCCCGGACTGGTGCTGGCTCCGGGGCTGGTGGTTGTGCGGTTATTCCCGTTAGAACCATTTGCCTCGTATACCGCATAGAAGTCCGTATTCTCCGTAATTGCCGTAGAGATATCCGGCAGCCATTCCTTGAAAGTATAGCCGCTGACCGTAGGAGTCTGAATGCTGGGTGCTACCGTGCCCTTCTTGATGGTGGTCTGGTAGAAAATCTCCTTGGTCACACCATTAATATACCGAACAACAATATCGTCTTCGCTCAATGCCTTATATACTGCTTTGGTCGTAATATCCACAGTAATATTGGTCAGGTCTCTGTCCCATCCGGTGAAAATATAACCGTCTCTTACCAGAGTAGCGACATTCGGCAGATCCGAATCCGCAATGCTGCCGCCGGATACTACCTTGATCTCCTTGACCACCGTGTCATCCCAATCCAGGAAAATTACGGTAAATTTACTTGCATCGGGATCTTCCTTTTCATAAACAGCAGTACAGGTCGTATCTTCTGTAATATTTGTATAATCGGGATCCCATCCCTTAAATACTTCGCCGGCCTTGCCTAACGGAGTGGGGGGCTCTGCATCTTCTCCGCCACGTACCTGCTGTTCACTTACCTGGACATTTTTCTGCAGTTCTTCATTCCAGTCACGGAAAATAACAGTATAGATTTCCTCTAACGGAGTATCTTCCACTGCAAATCCGTTTGCATCACCATATCTGTACAGGTAGCTGGTCGACGGAGCACATAAGGTAACATCACCCTTATCTCTGATCATATCCTTAAAGGTATCCTGGTCAATCAGTGTCAATCTCTCACTGGACTCCTCCAGCCACTTAATATTACTGCCATTGAATACATTATCTTTCAGTTCTTCACAAGTGATCGGCAGTTTCACGGTATCCAGATTTTTGGTATCCGCAAACGCATAGGAAGGTACTACCGTGATGGCACTGTCCGACAGATCGATCGTTGTCAGATTATCACAGCCGCGGAATGCTTCCGGTGCCATTTCCGTCACACCTGCTGTCTCTTTGGCGTTCACACGCTTACTGGTTCTGCCCTCTAAGCATTCAATGATCTTCGCTTTTGCGCTGCCGTTCATTCCATAGATAATCGAATTATCACATGTGAAATAATCCGTTCCCTGGAATGTTACCTTATCCAGAATTTCACAGCCGGTAAACGGAATATTGCCAAGGCTGCTGATGGTTCCGGACAGGGACACATCTTTCAGTGCAACACAGTCTTTAAATGCATAGTCGCCAATGGACTGGGTATTGCCGTTGATCTCCACAGTAGCCAGTTTTTCACAACCATCAAAGGCATTTTTTGCTATGCTAGACAGGGTATTGCTGTAGCTGATCACACTGGTCAGATATTTTGCACCCTTGAAGTCGTCTTCTTCGATGCTGTCGAGACCGTATATGGTCAAAGTCTTATTGACCTGATCTTTGTTCTCTTTTTCCACAAACAGACCGTCCTTGATTGCCTGAATGCCTTCCGGTATGGTCACATTCAGTGCGGAATCAATAAACTGCTGCTGATCCTCTGTCAGAGACTCTCCAGCATTATATTTGGTCAATGCAGTTTTCGCTGCATCTCGCTGTGCATCCGTCAGATAAGGATAATCATCTTCGTCCAAATAGTTGGTTAATTCCGTAAATCCAGGAAAATCGGTCAGTTCGCTGACATTCTTCTCCGGATTATACTGCACTACCAGGTTGGAAGGCCATCCGCTGCAATATCTGACATGGGTTGCCACCTGGCTGCTGTTGTTATATCTGCCGTCCGTACTCATCGCGTACTTATACGGTGTGGACTCCGGTGAGATCTCTCCCACGAAGGTCAGTTTCACTGCCGGGCTGTTATCCGCAGCGTTCATGGATGCAGCTGTATTATTTGTGCATCCCGTTCTGTGTGTACCGGTAAAGTCCTGGGTCTTAAACGCATCCGTTCCGATGGCGATACTGCTGTTATTAAATATCACCGTTGCCAGATTATGGCATCCACGGAAAGCACCATCTCCTACCGACTGTACGCTGGCAGGCAGAGATACCATGGTTAGGTTACAGTTGTTGGCAAATGTATTCGCCGAAATATTGTAAATATGATACGGTCCGATGGAATCCGGAATATCCAGTGTCTTAACACCGGTTCCTACGCTGGCATTAAGCAGCTGGTTGGAGGAATCTACCACAAAGGTGGATCTTCCGGGTTCTCCGTCCACATCGGGATCCTGTACGGTCAGTTCATACTGGTTCAATTTCTGATACAACTTTGTGGTCGGATCATAATTGATGTAACTGAATGCAAAACAGTTCTCCCGGCATAAGTTATGAAGTAGGCTGGTATTCAGTCCTTCAAAATAGAACGTACCGTTTACCGGATCATCCGCCAGCATGGACTTGAAGCAGTCAAAGCAATATACATCGTCGTCTTCACTTCCGGAGGTGATGGTAAACTGTGCATTTCGGGAAGCCACATAGTGCAGGTTCTTACATCCCTTGAACATGGAGATACCGATGGTCTCGCTGTACATATCCGGGAAAGTCACGGAATACAGAGTCTCATCGTTCTCAAATACATTCCAGCCCATTTCCTTCAGGCTGCTGGAGCTGATACCGTTCTCCTGCTCCGGATTACATATCTCAACTTCATATAAATACCGGCATTCTGCAAAGGCGTAGTCTCCGATATAGCTGACGGAAATAGGAATATCAAAATCTGTCAACTGGGTGCAACTGTAGAAAGCATGGTCTCCCAATTGTGCCAGCATACACTCTCTGGGGATATTCACGGACTTCATACTGCCACACTCCGCAAATGCCCAGTTACCGATAACGGTAATACCATTACCGAAAGAAATACTGTTCAGACCGTTACAGCCATAGAACGCATAGTTACCAACACCGATCAGCTTCTCACCGATGTTCAGTGTTACGATATTGCTGGCTCCGGCGAAAATACCGTCTAGCGGATTGGCTGAGGTAACATCTCCTGCCACAGACCAGGTATAGGTACCGTTAGCGTTAGATGTGGATGCCAGATACTGATTACCGATATATTTTACATCCAGATCCTTGATCCACTGATCATCCGGATTTAAAGTCTGCGCATATCCATCATACACCTTGTAACCGGTATGATCCGCATTATCTGCGCTTGTACTGGTGTAACTGCTTCCGTCCTTCTTCTGGAAGAAATTCTCCAGAGACAATTCTTTCCAGGCATTGTCCGTAGCATAGCAGGGACGCATCTCTCCATCCCAGTAAGTTACCGTCTGCGTCTCCATTATAGGACCATTTTCGTCCTCCAGAAGTCTGCCGTTTTCGTCTTTCGCCTGCACATCCACTTCTCTGGTCTTCTGTGTCAGTGCCTCGTAATACAGCGGCTGTCCGTTCTTACTTGCTGCCACGTAACCGTTGATGGTACCCTGGTTACCGGTGGGCTGTATGTACGCATTTACCATATCCGGAATATCCAGTACATTCCCGGTCAGTGTCGTATTCTTATTGTATCCCAACAGCACTGCACACCAGGAGTTCTTATAGTTCACATAAGCGAACTGATAACTGGTTCCGTCCGTGTTGGTCTCTGTCGTATAAATAGTAGCATTACTGTCTACCACAGGGATCAGCGTATCCATGGTGGGAACATTACTGCTTGCGGGAAGCAGCTTGGCTTTCTCCGATGCATCCTTTGGAATCGTAACCTTATATTTAGAAGAGCTATGTGTTGTCTGATGCGTATGACTCGCTGCCTGTGTTGCAATATCTGTCTCCGCACGCAGCCCTTCCGTAGGAATCGCCGCTACTACGATCGCCGAGATCAGGAACAACGTTCCCAGGGTCTTCCTTACTGTCTTTTTTAATCTTCTGTTGGTCTTCCTTGTACCCTTAGTCATTCTTTACTCCTTTGTCGTCACCTTTTTGGCAACCACTACAAATCTGCCATTCTTCTCCTGATAATCACAGGTGGAAAGTGTTAACAGCCGGTCACCGTATTGAGCCGTGACTCCTGTGTCATATAATGACATCCCTTCCATGTCATTCATATAAGAGTCAAATTCCTGCTCACTCTGGGCGTCTATAAACTGATAGTATTTGAATACGATCTCATCTTCACTGTATACCCTGGAGCGGAATACATACATGATCTCATACAGACCTTTTTCATAAATGGTATCGAACTGTATGTAGGGATGCTTCTCATAGTAACTTTGGTCACTGTACAATGACAGGTTCCCGAACATCTGCCCACTCTTCATGTGATGCCCGTACAAAATGAGGTTCGTACTGGGCTTCAGCACATCGCAGTCCTTGTCCATGAAAATGGATCCGTTCTTGTCATACTCCTGATTCAGATTGTGATCCAGATAATATTCATTATCCGTTGTCTGCATTACAGGGTAATCTATATTAGCATCGTCAATTTTTACCCATCCGATTAGTCTTTTGTTCTTATTTAATAAATTTTTATATTCATCCAGTACCGGAGGCGGGGTGCTCTGCCCCTCTTCCACGGTATAGTGAATCACCGGAGCCGGTGCTGTGCTGGCTGTCGGTTCTTTGTCCTTTAAGTCACTCAGCTGTTTATAATTATCCGCTGTCCGGATATTGTACCAGTTGTACACGCCAAAATATCCAAGGCAGACCACGGCAAGCATACTACAGCAGATTACGAGAAGCTTTCTTCGTTTTTCCTGCTTTTTCAGTTCCTCTTTTACGATTCTGTCGAGCTCTGCCTCATCGAACTGCGGCTCTGCCTTTTTCTTTGAAGCTTTCTTTTTTGCCGTCGGTTTCTTTTTGGCAGCTTCTTTTTTTATCGCTTCTTTTTTTACAACTTCTTTTTTCTTAGGTGTCTCTTTTTTCTTTTGCGGGGCTTTGGTTTTGGGAGCTTCCTGTCTCCTAATCTCTTCTGCCAGCTCTTCCATGTAATCCTGTCTCAGGATGCTGTGGAATCTGCATTTCCCGCTGCGGATCACTTCGAGCAGTTTCTTCTGATCCGCCAGGCTCATCTTCTTCGTCTGTGTCCGAAGATTCTCGATCACCTGCTGATCCTTCAGGGCGTTTTGATAATCCGCTTCCGTGCGGAACTTCCGTCCCTCTACCACATATATCTTCTGTGCCATCTATTTTTCCTTAAATAATCTCTGTCTTTCACGGTCTATGCTTGTCTACATAGATATCTATATTTTACTATATCCGTAAATTATTGCAAGTCTTTTCCGGAAACATTGACAGGCACCCCCGCATACAATAGAGCATAAATAAAATGTGGAGGCACTAAAAATGAGTGACTTAACTGCTACAAATTGCGGCTGCAATAATTCCTGCGGCAATAACAACTGTGGTAACGGTATCTTCGGCAACAGCTGCATCTGGATCATCCTGTTACTGTTCTGCGGCGGTGGCTGCGGTAACAACAACGGCTGCGGACTGCTCGGCAATAACGGCTGTGGCAATGACAGCTGTGAATGGCTGATCTGGATCCTGCTTCTGTCCTGCTTCTGCGGCGGCAGCTGCGGTAACAACGGTTGTGGCTGTAACTAACACCGGTCTTCCGGAGATGCCCGGATAGAGTGTGCGATCATCCCGGGGCACAGCCTATTCTGTGCCCCGAAGGACTGATCGTCATAAGCCTGTTGCCACTTTCATAAAATACTACTAACTATCTGGCGGGAAGGTAACGGATCCATGGATGATAACAGAATCGACAAGGCGGCTGCCTTTGATACTTTATTCACCAACAACCGCATTCAGATTCTGAAAACACTTGCCTACTACATAGATCCGCATCTCCTGAAAGGACTTGCTGTCTACATAAAATTTCAGGAGCTGCAATATACGCTGGCACTATTCCGCAGACATCCTGAGACCGCCCTGCACAGCCACGCTCTGCCTTCCGTAGGAGGCAGTCTCGCCGGGGAGCTTTGCAGTGATCTCATGCCTTTATGTGATGAAATGCAGAAGGCATCCCTGCAGCAGGTCAGCCAGATGCTTGACAATATCACAAACATTCAGGAAATGATGGAAATGGCACAGTCCATGCAGGAGCTGTTCCCGGATGGTTTTTCCGATCTGTCGGGAATGGATCCTTCTATGTTATCCGGTCTTTTTGCAACAAATCAAAACGAATCAGGAGGTCAGCAAAATGGATTCTTCCCAGACACCCCTCTGGATGCAGGATGAGCTCGTAAGGGACATCCCCAGAGAAAAATTAGACTTTCTCGCTGCACTTTTCGCCAAAGGGCACGGCAAAACGCAAAAGGAAATGATGGCACTTCTCATGCCCGCCATGCGTAAGGCAAAGCAGGAGCATCTGACGTTTACCCCGCAGGAAATGCAGGCTGCCATCACTGCCATTAAAAAATACAGTACCGAAGCAGAGCTTCGCCAGATTGAAAATATTTTAGAGAAAAGCAAATCACAAAGAAATAACTCCCGGCAGGCTTAAGGTCTGTCAGGAGTTATTTTATTGTTTTATGGCTGAACTATTTAGCTACGATGTTAACGATTCTTCCGGGAACATAGATCTCTTTTACGATGTTGCCGGTCAATTTGTCGCCCAGAGCTTCTTTTGCCATGGCGATAACGTTCTCCTTGGTCTCGTCCTTGGAAACGTTGATGGTCGCACGCATCTTGCCGTTGACCTGAACGCCGATCTCCACTACGCTCTCTACGGTCTTCTCTTCCTCGAACTCGGGCCATGCTGCCTGGTACAGTCTGCCTTCAAATCCGGCAGTCTGCCACAGTTCCTCAGTGATATGAGGAGCCACGGGGTTCAGTAAGGTAAGCAGGGTCTTGTATTCGCCTCTGGTAATGGAGTTCTTCTTGTAGAACTCATTGATCAGGGACATCATCGCTGCGATAGCGGTGTTATACTTCAGGTTCTCGAAATCGCTGCTGACTTTCTTGATGGTCTGGTGCATCTTGGTCTCTAAGTCTGCACTGTAACCTTCTTCGGAAGTCAATATATCCTGTAACTTCCATACTCTCTCAAGGAATCTGCGGCAGCCCTTTACGCCTTCCTCACTCCAGGAAGCGCTCAGATCAAAGGCACCGATGAACATCTCGTAAGTACGAAGGGTATCTGCACCGTAATCCTGTACGATATCGTCCGGATTTACCACGTTGCCGCGGGACTTGGACATCTTCTCACCATTGGAGCCTAAGATCATACCGTGACTGGTTCTCTTCTGGTAAGGTTCGGGAGTAGGTACTACGCCCTGATCATACAGGAACTTATGCCAGAAACGGGAGTACAAAAGATGCAGTGTGGTATGCTCCATACCTCCGTTGTACCAGTCAACCGGCAGCCAGTACTTCAATGCTTCGGGACTTGCCAGTGCCTTGTCATTGTGAGGATCGGTGTAACGCAGATAATACCAGGAAGAACCTGCCCACTGAGGCATGGTATCGGTCTCTCTCTTGGCAGGACCGCCACAGCAGGGACAAGTGGTATTTACCCAGTCGGTCATGGCAGCTAAAGGTGACTCTCCGTTATCGGTAGGCATATAGCTCTCTACATCAGGTAACTGCAGGGGCAATTCGCTTTCGTCAATGGGAACATAGCCGCACTTGTCGCAGTGTACGATAGGAATCGGCTCACCCCAGTAACGCTGTCTGGAGAATACCCAGTCTCTTAATTTATAGTTGGTCTTGCGGTTACCGATGCCCTTCTCTTCCAGATAGTTCATGATCTTCTCTTTGGCTTCTGCCACAGACAGACCGTTCAGGAAATCGGAATTCACCAGAGTACCGTCAGCCACATCGGTGTATACCGCTTCTTCTACGCTGACAGGGCTTCCGGCTACGACTTCGATAATGGGCATATCGAACTTCTTCGCGAACTCCCAGTCTCTCTCATCATGGGCAGGTACTGCCATGATAGCGCCGGTACCGTAAGTCATCAGTACATAATCGGATACCCATACGGGGATCTCTTTGCCATTCACGGGATTGGTAGCGGTCAGACCCTGGATGCAGACACCGGTCTTATCCTTTGCCAGCTCGGTACGCTCGAAATCAGACTTCTTCGCTGCCATCTCACGATATGCCACGATGTCATCCCAGTTCTTGATCTCGTCTTTGTATTTATCCAGTACAGGGTGCTCCGGAGATACTACCATGTAGGTAACACCGAACAGAGTATCCGGTCTGGTGGTGTAAATGCGCAGCTTCTCATCTTTTCCGGTGAGGGTAAAGTCTACTTCCGCACCCTGAGACTTACCGATCCAGTTCTTCTGGGAGACTTTGACACGCTCGATATAGTCTACGGTGTCCAGTCCCTGGATCAGCTTATCTGCATATGCAGTGATCTTCAGCATCCACTGGCTCTTCACCTTACGGACAACTTCAGAACCGCAGCGCTCGCAGACGCCGTTGACTACTTCCTCATTTGCCAGACCTACTTTACAGGAGGTACACCAGTTGATAGGCATCTCTGTCTTGTAAGCCAGTCCTGCCTTGAACAGCTTTAAGAAGATCCACTGGGTCCAGTGATAATACTCGGGATCCGTGGTGTTGATTTCTCTGTCCCAGTCGAAGGAATAACCTAAGGAATGCAGCTGATTCTTGAATCTTGCCACGTTATTCTTGGTTACGATCTTCGGATGGATGTGATTCTTGATTGCATAGTTCTCGGTAGGGAGACCGAATGCATCCCATCCCATGGGATACAGCACGTTGTAGCCCTGCATTCTGCGCTTACGTGCTACGATATCCAGTGCGGTATAAGGTCTCGGATGACCTACGTGTAATCCCTGTCCCGAAGGATAAGGGAACTCTACCAGTGCGTAATATTTGGGCTTGGAGAAATCGTCGGAAGTCTTGAATGCTTTTTCATCATCCCAGACAGTCTGCCACTTTTTCTCTACCTCTCTGTGATTGTAAGGTACTGCCATAATTATTTCCTCCTAAACTATGAGAAGCTTTCTATTTAAAATTCCGTTCTCAAGTCGTTAAAAAACTACCGAATATTTTATCGTGTTTTGCCGATACTGTCAAGGACTGCGGGGCTATCCGTATATATTTGTACATATTTTCTGTTCTTTGTGCATATCTTATCTGCGAGAGGTGATGAATCATGTTTGCGTGGATCACATTACTGATCAACCTGATGCAGCGGTATCGTTGATTTTACTGCGCAGTACCGAAAAAAGAGACCGGGTATCACTACCGGTCTCTTTTATGTATTCTATGGATTCTATGGATTCTGTATATTAATCTTCGGCGTTGTTCTCCGCAACCTTCGCTGCTCTGGCTGCCACTTCCTTCTCTTGTACATCGGAAGGTGTCTGCTCATAGCGGGCAAATTCATAGGAGTAATCGCCTCTGCCGCCGGTCATGGAGCGCAGATCCGTGCAGTAGCCGAACAATCCGCTCATGGGAATATCCGCTTCGATGATCTGTTTGCCGCCGCTCATGGGTGTCATGCCCAGCACACGACCTCTTCTCTTGTTCAGGTCTCCCATAATGTCACCGGTATAGGCATCGGGGACAGTTACCTTTAAGGACATGATAGGCTCTAACAGAACAGGTCCCGCTTCCATCACACCTTTCTTGAAAGCCTGAATGGCTGCAGTCTTGAATGCCATCTCCGAGGAATCTACCGGATGATAGGATCCATCGTACAATACTGCTTTCACGCCGACTACCGGGTAAGCTGCCAGAGGTCCTCTGCCTACGGATTCCTGAATACCCTTTTCCACTGCGGGGAAGAAGTTCTTCGGTACGGCACCGCCTACGACTTCTGTTGCGAACTCATAGGGCTTCGTCAGATCGCCGGAAGGTGAGAAACGCATTTTTACATGACCGTACTGACCGTGTCCGCCGGACTGCTTCTTATACTTGTATTCTACGTCGGACTGTTTCTTGATGGTCTCTTTATATGCGATCTTCGGCTTGGACAGCTCGATCTCTACTTTGTATTCGTTTAACAGTCTGCTGACCACGATATCCAGATGCTGGTCACCCATACCGTAGAGTAAGGTCTGACGGTTCTCCGCATCGTTCACTACCCGGATGGTCAGATCCTCATGGGTCATCTTCTGCAATGCCTGGGAGATCTTATCTACATCTGCCTTGTTCTTCGGCTTATACCGCATATAGGTATAAGGAGTGGAAATATCGAACTTGCCGTATTTGATGGTCGTGGTCTTGGTCGAGAGGCTGTTGCCGGTTCTCGCTGCGGTCAGCTTCGCCAGTGCACCGATATCTCCGGCATGCAGTTCACTGACTTCAATGGGCTTGTTGCCCTGCAGTACATAGATTTTACCGATCTTCTCTTCAATGTCACGGTCTACATTGTACAGCAGATCATCGGTCTTCAGTACACCGGAATTTACCTTGATCAGGGAGTATTTTCCGATGAAAGGATCGACGATGGTCTTCCAGATGTAGGCGGATTTTGCCTTGGCGAAATCATAGTCTGCATGGTAGATCTCGTTGGTCTTCAGATTAATGCCGGCTACTTCTCTGTTCTCAGGACTGGGCATGTATTTGATAATATCATCCAACAGTGTGTACATACCCTGGCACAGGATGTTGGAACCCATGGTCATGGGAACGATGCTGCCGTCACAGACGTTGGTACGGAGTGCCGCACGGATCTCTGCCTCGGAGAAGGTCTCGCCGCCGAAATACCGCTCCATGAATTCTTCACTGGTCTCGGCTACGGCTTCCATTAAGGTGTCACGGCAGATCTGCAGGTTCGCCTGACTGTAATCCGGCACGTCGCAGGGAACAACTTCCTTGCCTTCCCAGCGGTTACCGCTCTCGGTGATGACATTGATGTATCCTACGAATTTCTCGTTCTCACGGATCGGCAGATGGAACGGTGCCATCTTCTTGCCGTACAGATTGGTCATATCTTCCACTACCTGACGGAAGGAAGCGTTATCCACGTCCATGTTGGAGACGTAGATGAAACGGGGCAGCTTGTATTTTTCACAAAGCTCCCATGCCTTCTGGGTGCCGACTTCGATACCGGACTTGCCGTTGACTACGATGATAGCGGCTCCTGCGGCGCTGATCGCCTCTTCCACTTCTCCCACGAAATCGAAATAACCCGGGGTATCAATAATATTGATCTTGTATCCTTCCCACTCAATGGGGATCACGGAGGTACTGATAGAGAAATGACGTTTCTGTTCTTCTTTACTGTAATCGCTGAGGGTATTGCCGTCATCTACCTTGCCCATACGGGAGGTGATACCGGACAGATAAGCAAAGGCTTCTGCAAGACTGGTCTTGCCACTGCCGCCATGGCCCAGTAATACTACGTTACGGATCTTGTCAGTTGTGTAAATATTCATATCCCATCCTCCATTTATTCTGCATTTTGGGTATTTTGTCCAGCCGATGGATTGGATTTTTAACCCCTTACGTGTATTTTACTAAATATATGCTGCTATTACAAGTAAATATTGTTAATTATTTCATATTTTTGTAAGTTGTCAGAACTTTGTGGTATGGATAGTTGTACAAAAACTCCCCGTAGCCCGCATTGGGGCTAAGAACCGCAGACCCGCGCGTGCTTTAGCACGATTCGCTTACGGACGCAGACCGTAGCGGTACATAAGCGAGGAAAGTACCCTCACTAAGTACCGACGGCTGCTTAGAGTCTGCTTGTCCTTACCCCAACTGCGGTCTACTGGTTTATTGAAAGTTTACCAAGACGCAGAACGCCCACGGCGGATGGAATGTCATGCCGCGATGTCTGTCGGAGGGTGTTGATATTTTCTTGAAAAGTGTTGAAAGACAGGGGGAAAGCGGACACGATGTCCGCGTCAGCCGATCCGCGCCATGGAGGGCGCGTGTAGGCGACCCCGTCATGATGAGAACCGCTTTATCACTTTTCACTAGAAAATTCACACCCGGAGACGCGACATCAAGGCAGGATGTTCCGTTCGCCGTGGGCGTTCGTCCGGTTTGCAATCTATTTAATACTCTTCTGCGATATCGATCTCTTCCTGCTCGGCAGCGGTGGTATCTACGGAGTAAGGGGTTCTGTGGAGGTATGCCAGCCAGTAGCCGCAGCCTACGATTCCGGCGCCGCCGACGATATTGCCCAGGGTGATGGGCAGGAGGGCTTTCACGAGGAAGTTGAACCAGGTCAGGCTCTCTGCGGTGATACCGTAAACCTGTGCGGTCAGCAGTCCGCTCACGCCGAAGTACATATCCGCAACGCTGTGCTCGAAGCCGCATAACACGAACAGCATCACGGGCCAGTAGCTGGTCAGGAGTTTGCCGGAGACACGTTTTGCCGCAAAGGACATCCATACGGCGATGCACACGAGAATATTGCACAGGATGCCTCGCACAAAAGCCTCTCCCACGCTTAAGTTCGTCCGGGAGGCTGCTGCATTAACGATTGCCTGTGCCAGCTGCTCTCCGAAGAGATCCGGTGTCCGTCCCACGACTACCAGCACTGCCACGAAGGCTGCGCCTAAAAAGTTGCCGATATAGACAAACAACCAGTTTTTCAACATTTTCCAGACGGTGACTTTCTTCTCCAGTACCGCCAGTATGATCAGGTTATTGCCGGTGAAAAGCTCACTGCCCGCCACGAGTACCATCGCCATGCCCGCCGGGAACACTGCAGCGCCCACTAATTTTGCCACGGATGCGATACCGATGGTACTGGATGCCGTGGTGGATGCGATTCCCGCAAAGCCGATGAACATGCCGGCGAAGAATCCCAGTAAAATCGTCTTAAAAATCGACAGATTGACTTTATGGATCCCGACTTCTATATAATTTCTTGCAATTTCCAAAGGTGAATGCATAACCCTATTCCTCCTACTACAATATATTTATGGTTAATATCCCTTACAGCCAGTAAGGAATTATCCATCTTGTTGCTTAAGCTGTTAGAATGTTAA
>CAVJMX010000044.1:0-20609 GCA_963650795.1 Bacteroidales bacterium H4 | reverse complement strand
GTGCGGAGCACGGAACAATCCGTAGGCATCAAAGTCGGGGGCTTTTGACCCCGATATCATTTTATAAAAACCAGTTCCATGAACTATACATTCAAAAATGCAAACGGTGCTTCCGGCGCCGCCTTCAAAAACTGCATCAGCATCAGTCCGCAGCGCATGGAGACCCGCTCTTCCCGCAGAATCCGGAGTACTTCCTGTCTGTCCGCCAGAATCACCTGAATGTCCTCGGTATTTTCCATCTGCTGTCCCACATTCTCCGTCACAGTTCCGAAAATCATGCTGCCACTCTCGTCCGTCAGCCCCTGTGCCAGGAAAAATCCTCTGCGGAATGCCGCTTCCCCGCCTTCATAGACTGTGAATTTCCAGCCGGTCTCCTCGATCATCTCCCGGCATGCCGCTTCCTCCGCGCACTCTCCCGGTTCGATCAGCCCTGCCGGCAGCTCATACAGATAGTCATTCACGGGATATCTGTACTGGCGCACCAGCACCAGCTTCTCCCCATCCTCTGTCACCGCGTAGATTGCCATGCCCTCGGGACGCATGCTGTGGGTCTTGTGTTTGATGTTATTCTCATCGTTACGGGACGCAAAATAATAGTGAAACGGTGTTCCGTCCCGCCCCAGTGCATCGATATGATACAGATTCAGAAACGGATTCTCCGTCTGTTTTTCGATTCCCCGATAATGTTTATTCGTTTCCTGCATTTAATACTTCCTCCAACAGTGCCACCGCCAGTTCCGGATTCTTCATGCCATCCGCCAGTCCCACAGCCGCTTCGTGTTCATACCATCCGGTCTTTTGCACCCAGGCATTATCTTCCAGCCGGATCCCTGCCACGATCGTCTCTCCCGTCATGGTATTTAACACTTTGATCTGCTGATCTTCATATCTATCCAATAGCTCCCCAGGCAGATAATCCCTTAAATCTACCAGATAATCCGTGCCGCCCATGAGCTTTAAAAACTCTTCGTCGGAGAAAAATACATCTACCGACCGGGTCATGAACAATACCTGGATCGTGCTGAGATTCGTGGAATCCACATCGGAATCCGAGTTCGGATCGATCCAGATCGTATAGTTCAGATTCACCACGTCCCGTTTGGAAGTTACTCCGTGTTCCCGTAAGAAATCCGTAAAATAGTCGGAACCGGTGGCTTCGATATGCTCTCCGTCCGTATTCACCGCCATAACTCCCATGGCAAAGCTTGTCTTGGTGGCAAAATGTACGATCAGGAAGATCAGAATGACGATCCCTGTTGCCACGCTTATGGTGACCCACAGGTAATAGTCTATAAAATACTGCCATTTTTCAGAAGGAGACAGTTGTTTCCATTGTTCTTTCTGTCGGATACGGTCTTCCTTTTCCAAATTGCTGTCTCCCTTCCTTCAAAGTTTCCGTCTGTTAATATCCTGCTTTTAGTTCTATATCTTTCTTTAGTATATCAAACTAATTTAATCTTGTATAGCAGACTTTTTAATATATTTTAGGTTTAATTTTGTTAAAAATAAACAGAAAAAGCTCTGCCATGCACTTAAATTAACATGGCAGAGCTTTCCGTTTTCTATTTCTTCGATCAGATCAAAAAGGTAAATGCTTTAGCGGTCCATCTCCGCAATGCGTCCGGTGGACTTGTGCTCCTTGATGATTCCCTGGATCTCTTTCAGGTCGGTGCAAAGCAGATCTCCGGGAATGGTATTCTTCAGGGCACTGATAGCGTTGCCGTATTCCAGTGCTCTCTGGTACTCGCCGGGATGTGCCAGCAGTCCGTACAGCACGCCGGAGATATACGCATCACCGCTTCCGATACGGTCTACGACTTCGATATCTGTGTAAGGAGCCTCTTCATAATAGGTATCATCCTTCGCACTATAGATGATGGAGCCGAAGGTATGGCGCTTCGGGCTATGTACGATACGCTGTGTGGATGCCACGATGGAGATTGGATACTCCTCCGTGAAGCTCTTCATAATGCTCTTGGCCTCGCCTTCCTTCAGGAAAGTCAGGCGTGCGGTATCCTCAGAGCAGAAGAAAATATCCACATAAGGCAGAATAGATTCGATGCATTCCTTCGCCTCGGCACCGGTCCACAGGTTCCCACGGAAGTTCACATCGAAGGAGATGATGGCTCCCTGTTCCTTAAAACGCTTGATCATCTCGATGGCGGTAGCTCTCAGCTTGGGACTCAGAGCCAGAGTAATGCCACTGGTATGGAAGCAGCGGGTATCGCTGTAGATCTTGTCATCATAGTCATCTACGGTCAGCTTGTTGATCGAAGTATTCTTACGGTCATACACAATACGGGGCTTTCTCGGATAAGCACCATTCTCATAATAGTACACACCCAGTCTGGCGTCCTTGTCATCATCGTATACTAGATAGTCATCGCTGACACCGCAGAGACGTACACGGTTCTTAATATATACACCCAGGTCATTGGCCGGAAGCTTGGAAATGATACCACAACGTAATCCCAGCATTGCCGCACCGGTGATGGCATTCAGTTCTGCACCTCCCGCCTGCTTGCTGAAGCTGTCGCCTCTGGTGATACGCTCGTTATCGGGCGGTGATAATCTCAGCATAATCTCTCCCAGGGAGAGCAGATCAAATTCCTTCTTCTCAGTCAATTCCATAGTATAAACTCCCATCTGTTTATTTTGCCTAAGGCTTTATCAGAGTATCACCATCGCTCCTCGCAGAGCAGTGCTGAAACCCCTTACATTTTTCCTTTACATTTGTACTATATCACAGATAGGCTGTGGCGGTAAAGACACTAGACACTAATTAAAAATTTAACGAATCCACGTATTCAAAGTAATCATCCTCGCTGGCAAATAAGATGTATTCATTCTCCACATATCCCATGTATCCGCTGGCTGTTACATATCCTTTCATAAAAAATACCTCCTTATCAGGTCCTTTGTTCCCGGTTCTGATAAGAAGGTATCATATTTAAAGTCCCATAAAACTCTCTTAATTTTCCTGTGCCGGCTCTGTTTCCAGCACCAGAGATTTCATCTCTTCCAGCAGTTCCTCCGTTTTGCCCATCAAAAGCTCCGCGTCGGTCTCCACCAGCTCCGTTTTCTTATATTTATAAGTAAAAAACGGATTGCCATAGGCGGTAAAGCTTAATTCCTCGCCGTGTTTTTTCAAAAATGCCGGAATCTTCAGCGGATCTATGGCGGCATCCGGACAGAAATTAAAGGTGATCCTGCCGTTCTTGCCCTTGATCTCCGTCATATCCAGCCCGTGGGCTGCCATACGGATCAGAGCGATCCGAAGCAGGTTATCCACTGCTTTCGGGATATTGCCAAAGCGGTCTAACAGCTCATCCTTCATCTCATCCCGCTCTTTTATGGTCTCGATACCGGCGATGCGCTTGTAGATATCCAGCTTCTGCGTCTCGTTCACGATATATTCCGCCGGGATATAAGCATCCACATCCAGGTCGATCACGGTGGTGAAATCCACCGTGGTATGAATCCCCTTCAGATTCTGCACCGCTTCGTTTAACATCTTGCAGTACAGGTCGTATCCTACGGCTTCCATATGCCCATGCTGGCTCATTCCCAGCAGATTCCCGGCACCGCGGATCTCCAGGTCACGCATGGCGATCTTGAAACCGCTGCCTAAGTCTGTGAACTCCTTGATTGCCGCCAGGCGCTTCTCCGCTACTTCTTTTAACATCTTATCCCGCTTATACATCAGAAAAGCATAAGCATTGCGGTTGGAACGTCCCACACGCCCTCTGAGCTGGTAGAGCTGGGACAGTCCCAGATTATCCGAATCGTGGATGATCATAGTGTTTACGTTAGAGATGTCCAGCCCGGTCTCAATGATGGTGGTGGACACCAGTACATCGATCTCCCCGTTGATGAAATCGAACATGATCCGTTCCAGCTCATGCTCCTTCATCTGTCCATGCGCGTACGTCACGTTGGCCTCCGGCACCAGTTTTGCGATCTGTGCCGCCACATCCGCGATATTATTCACACGGTTATAGACATAGTAGACCTGTCCGCCCCGCGCCATCTCCCGGACGATCGCCTCTCTGACCAGTTCGTCATTGTATTCACAGACAAAGGTCTGGATCGGCAGCCTGTCGTTGGGCGCCTCCTCTAACACGCTCATATCACGGATACCGATGAGACTCATATGCAGGGTGCGGGGAATGGGCGTCGCCGTCAGAGTCAGTACATCCACGTTCTCTTTTAACTTCTTGATCTTCTCCTTATGAGCCACGCCGAAACGCTGCTCCTCATCGATGATCAACAGTCCCAGATCCTTGAACTTCACATCCGCCGACAACACTCTGTGGGTACCGATGACAATATCCACCATGCCCTTTTCCAGATCCGCCACGGTCTTTTTGATCTCCGACGGTGTACGGAAACGGCTCATCAGAGCAATATTCACCGGGAAATCCTTCATTCTCTGCACAAAGGTGTTGTAATGCTGCTGTGCCAAAATCGTGGTGGGCACCAGGTATACGACCTGTTTTCCCTCCTGCACCGCCTTGAACGCGGCACGGATGGCGATCTCGGTCTTGCCGTAACCCACATCTCCGCAGATCAGGCGATCCATGATCCGATGGCTCTCCATGTCCGCCTTGGTATCCGCAATGGCATTCAGCTGGTCCTCCGTCTCCTCGAAGGGGAACATTTCCTCGAACTCCCGCTGCCATACCGTATCTTTTCCAAAGGCGTAGCCCTCGCTCTGCTGTCTCACCGCATACAGCTCCACCAGATCCTTCGCCACAGCACTGACGGCACTGCGCACCTTGGTCTTGGTATGCTCCCATTCCTTGCCGCCTAATTTATTCAGCTTCGGCTTCTTCGCCGCATCTGCAGAGGCGTATTTCTGAATTACATCCAGTCCGGTCGCGAGGATGTACAGATTGCCGCCGTCCCGGTACTCGATCTTCAGATAGTCCTTGACAATGTTGTCCACCTCGACCTTCTCAATGCCCTTATATATCCCCAGTCCGTGAGTCTCATGCACCACATAGTCACCGATCTTCAGATCGTTGAAATCGTTGATCTTCTGCCCCTGGTAGAGCTTCTTCTTTTTCTTCTTGCGTTTCTCCGCCCCGAAAATATCACTCTCGGACAGCACCACGAATTTCAGCCAGGGATACTCAAAGCCCTTGTTCACATGACCGTAATAGGTCAGGATCTCGCCAGGCTGCACCTCCCGCATGGGATCCTCCGTGTATACTGCCGTCAGCCCTGCATCCTCCGTGTTCCGCAGATCCTCCGCCAGACGTTTTGCCCTGGTACGGGAGCCGGATAGTAACAGCACCCGGTAGCCGTTCTTTTTATATTTTTTCAGATCCTTGACCAGGGATTCAAAGCTGTTGTTATAGGGGGCAATGTTGCGGGCGGCGATATCCACATGCTTCTCCGTCCGGAAATACCCGTACTTGGTCTCCATTGTGGCAAGAGTCACCACAGCGTTTTTCTCCAAAGTAGCTGCCACCTGTTCCCCGCTGTAGAGGATGTTCATCTGTCCCGGCAGCACGTAGCCTTTTCGCGCACGCTGCTCCATGCTCTCCCGGAATTCCAGTTCAATGGCATCCGCCTGTTCCTTCACTCTCGCCGGTTCGTCGATGTAGAAGACCAGCGACCGCCCCGCCATGTCCGCCAGCAATTCCGGCATAGTTACGGTATCTTCGTAAAAATAGCGGATGTAGCCTTCCAGGTTAATTTTACTCTGAAATTCCAGCAACTGTTCCTTCAGTTCGCTCACCTGGGTGGCGATCCTGTGGGCTTCCTCCGGCTGGTGGGCATCCCGGAAAATCTTTTCCTGCTTAGTTGCCTCTTTTTCAAGCTTACTGATGCCCTTGCGGATCTGGTCCTCGGACAGCACGAACTCCGTCGCCGGGTAGACCGCGATACTCTCCAGCTTCTCAATGGAACGCTGGCTCAAAATATCGAAGCTGCGGATAGATTCCACTTCGTCGCCCCACAGCTCGATACGGTAAGGATTCTCCTCCGTCAGGTCGAAAATATCCACGATACCACCGCGGATGGAGAACTGTCCCGGACTTTCCACCTGGTAAGCCTTCTCATATCCCATAGCCACCAGTCGGGATGCCAGTTTACTTTCGTCCAGGCTGCCGCCCCGCTCGGTGCGGATGATATCCTTCTCCTCCCACAGCACCTGGGGCGTCATCAGCGCCGCATAGGTAGTGACGATGGTGACAGGCTTCCCTTCCACAACTCTGCGCAGTGTCTTGATCCGCTCCTGCACCAGCTGATTGCCGTGGATATCTGCCTGGAAAAAGATCAGATCCTTTGCCGGATACAGCATGACATTTCTGTCATAAAAACGGTATTCCTCGTAGATCTCCTTGGCTTTTAAGTCATTATAAGTAACGATGACCTTGTATTTCAGGCCATCGCTGAGTCCGTAGATCATATGAAGTTTCTGGGAGTCCACGCAGCCGGACAGAGCGACGGTGCCCTTGCCCTGTCTGACGACTTTGTGGATCTCATCATATTCCGCCAGTTCTTTTAATGGCGCAAGTAGTGCCTGCATTTCTTCACGCTTTCTTACTGTTAAAATGGTTCATTGCCGCGTCCGCGCTCTCGGTGATGATCATGCGGATCGCCTCTGCGGCAGTCTTCGCTGCCTCATCCATGACCTTCCTCTCTTCTGCCGGAAAATGTCCCAACACATAATCTGCCAGGTCAAAATTCTTCGGCTTCTCTCCCACGCCCATGCGAACACGGATAAAAGTATCATGCCCTAACATTTTGATGATATTCTTCAGACCGTTATGCCCGCCGGCACTGCCCTTTTTGCGGATGCGAATCTGTCCCACATCCAGGCTGATGTCATCGGAGATCACAATCAGCTCCGCGGTATCGTCCACCTTGTAATAATCCACGATCTCCCGGATGCTCTCGCCGCTTAAGTTCATGAAGGTCTGGGGCTTCGCCAGGATTACCTTCTGCCCTGCCACATAGCCCTTGCCGATCAGCGCCTTGTGCTTGCTCTCCATGACGGCAATATTTTCTTCCTCTGCTAATCTGTCTATGACATCAAAACCGATATTATGTCTCGTATTTTCATATTCTTTGCCGGGATTCCCCAGCCCTGCGATAATATACATAGCTTTCTCCTTATTCTCACGCAATAAATGCTGTATCTTATATTGTCGCATTTTTGCAAGAAAAAAGCAACTGCCCCCGGCATCCGATTTTCCGGGGGCAGCATATTCGCTTCTGCTCAATAGTCACCCGAAATTCCCGTTTTGTAAACGAGTTTCACGCTTTGGTTATTTTTCACAAATTTTATTTTCGGAAGAACTACCAATTTCCACATAGCATATTTCGTTACTTATTTTTCCGGCTCAAAGCTATCTATTCCCGGTATTGTATTTTATGATGTCGGGGTCAAAAGCCCCCGACTTTGATGCCTACGGATTGTTCCGTGCTCCGCACTCCCACAATCCTACCCAATATTCGCATATCGTGGGATTATCATCCCACTTTTATGCTCATATCGGGGCGGGTCCCAAGGTCTTTCACCCACTTATGAGCAAGCTCATGTGGGTTTAGACCTTTTGACCCTGGCATCATTTTATAATGGTAGTGGAGTGTTACCAAAACGGTAAGCGGTTCACCTTTCGCCAAAATGGATACATTTTGAGAGCTTCCAGTATTATCGGAGGTGATACGAATGGGAAATCTATTGAAAGGTACATAAGATGGCAGAAACAGCTGTAGGCATTGTCGGTATTGTAGTTACGAGCATCAGTATTATCGTAACCATGATCAATATCGTACAGACTGCACGGAAACATAGACATCAAAAAAGCAACCGCCCTCGCCAGGATTGAGTTGCTTCTTTGATAAGTAACTATAAACTTAGGTGAACCGTTGCTGTACGGTAGCACTCTTTTTCTTTATACTACCACTCCTTTACATCCCCGTCAATTGCAAATCTCTCTAAGCATTTGATTTCAGTTCTGGTGCGCGGGACGATATTTTTACTTTGTAGGCATATTTAACGCTTATAGCTGAATAAGGGTATAAAGTCAATTTATCTTGACGCATACCCTCAATTTAAGAGTACCGAGGGTATATGAGTTGGAACATATACGTCATACCCTGTTTATGAGGAAAATTGTTTGAATTTCAACCATTGTGGGACGTAAAAATGATTTTCGTGGGTATAGAGTATAATAAAATGCTATAATACCCAAATCATTACTTGTGGGGAGATTAAAGCACCCCATACTGAACCAAAGCATTAAAGTATGGTGAATCGACCCAGGTCTTGACTTTTTACGAATTATTGTTATACTGAAACAGTTGTATAGCCCATAAAAACAAGGTCTTAAGGGGCTCGCCGATTTCCGGCGTTAAATGAATCGAGTGTTCGTGACCTTCCACTCGTAAATAAAAACTAAAGGAGAAAACAAATGAACAAGAAAGTACTGTACCTCGTACACGGAGCGGTAATCGCTGCTCTCTATGTTGTGCTGACCATGTTAGCCAACGCTCTGGGACTGGCAAATTATGCCATTCAGGTCCGCTTCTCAGAAGCCCTGACGATTCTTCCCGTATTTACCCCTGCTGCCATACCGGGACTTTTCCTGGGATGTATTATCAGCAATACCATGACCGGCTGTATGCTGCTTGACATCGTCTTCGGCAGCCTGGCAACCCTGATCGGTGCTTTTGGCACTTATCTGCTACGGAATAAGAGCAAATGGCTGGCTCCCCTGCCTCCCATCATCGCCAACACCATCATCGTTCCTTTCGTGCTGGCTTATGTCTATCATTTAGAGGGTGGCATTCCTTATTTCATGCTGACCGTAGGCATTGGTGAGATCATTTCCTGTGGCATCCTGGGCATGCTGCTTCGCACCGTGTTACAGAAATACCGTAAATACATTTTTGACGTACAGAAATAATACCCAGAGTCGCATTCAAAAAGGCGTCCGGATCTTTTTACAGATCCCGGGCGCCTTTTATTTTCCCCTATATTTAATTCTCTGTTTTCATATACGTAATAAAATGATTACCATTCTCCGCAAACCACGTCGTAGCGTCATTCATTCCCTTTTTGTATAATTTTCCGGTGGAAGGCTCCATGATGACAACGTTGAATTCATTAAAGCCGGTCACCAGTACTGCCTCGCCGTCTTCTAGGATCGCCAGCACGGGAATGTCCTGGTTGACATAATACAGCACCGCATCCAGGCTGCATCCGCTCAGATCCAGCACCTGTACGCCCGTCATATTCTCTGACAGGATCTCGATTGCCGTCTTGCCCTGTGCCAGGTCATACTCGGTATTGCGGGTGATTCCGGCATGCCGCAGGATATTGTCCAGGCATACGGTCAGGCTGTTCTTCTGCTCCGTGACGCTCTCTTCCTTGATCGCCATGATCTGGTTTCGGCTGACACGGCTGCCCTTCAGCCATACGGTAATTCCCCGGTCGTTGGTGACAATACCGGATGCGTCGTAAGCTTCCTTCACCGCCGTACCCGGCGCGCTGTAGATTCCCTGCACACCATACGCATTGTAGACATAATACCTGGGCACCTCGCTGACTGCATCCAGCTCCAGCTCTCTGCCGCCCTCGAATACGACTTCCTTGGGATTCAGCACCTTGATGGTCTTCGTATCAATAGCGGATTTCGTCTGAATCTGCACATAGCGCTCATAAATATCGATGCTCGCCGTAACCACCTTATTCTGTCCGGCTTCCTCTTCCACATTGTTCATGATCTGGTCATCCAGAACTTCCTGGTAGCTGCCGCTCTCCGTCCGCTGCAGTCGGGACAGGGTGATCTGATTGCCCTCGATGGTGCATCCCACGATGTAGATTCCTTCCTGCCCATATTCCTTCAGAGTGGCACCGGAAGAATTGCTGATGCATACCTTATACATGGGATAGAATACCTGTCCGGAATTCTCCGTGCGGATATCACTCTCCCTCGCCACACCATAGATAATGTCTTCTCCCATGAATCCTAAGGGACGGATCGCCTCGCCTTCTTCCGCCCGGATCACTGTCTGTTCTCCGGTATTCAGGTTCCGTACATTCAACTGATTGCTGTGGTTGATGTCATCCCCCTCCTGCCATACGATGATCTCATGGTTCTCCGATACCTGCAGGCTGTCATCCTGGCGGATGCTCACCAGCTGCTCTGCGGTACGGTTCTCCAGATCCACATCATAGACACCGTTTTCCAGGAAAAAGTACAAATGCTGCTGCCGGTTCCGGTACAGCAACTGGTTCATCTCGTCCTTCAGCACCGTATAACTTTTGGAATAAGGAATATATACCTCTTCCTCGATGGTGTTCAGTGAATTATCATAGCTTAAGATCTGAATGCCGGTCTCTCCTTCATGTCTGCCGCGGTTCATGTAACCGTACACAGCAAACTTCACGTTACCGCCCTCATCCACATCCAGGATTTTGATATCATGCTGGTCATACAGCGTTCGTTTATCCGCATTATCCTCATCATAGAAGGAAAAGATCACGGTCAGCCCATTGGTCGCCGCATTATAACTGAGCAGCTGTCCCATATCGGAAAATACCACGGTATTGCCGTCGGCACTCTCCATCATGTCCACATTTTCATCCGTGATCCCCAGTAAAATCTTGTCATTGGCATACATCCGCTCAGTATCGGGAATCTGCGTCATGGTCCGCTCGTAATCCAGCAGATACATTCTCTCAGAGGTGTATCTGACACGGTAATATTCTTCCACATTATAGTAGGTCTTATTTTTCCCCTCCCCGGTGGACACGACAAAGTCCATCAGCAGTGATGCCACATTTCCGTTCACCTGTGTCAGACGGATCGAAGAAGCATTTTCCTGAGTCGGTTCCAGGCTGCCCCAGGTGATCTGCTGGAAGCTGCTGTGAATGTTCACCTTATGGAAAGTACCGTTGTCCGTCAGTTTGGAGTTCGGCTCCAGGTATTTGGTCAGCTCCTTTGCTGCTTCCTTGTCATAAAGCTTCCCATGAAAATCCGTGGCAAACTCCAGGATCTCCGCGATGTGCAGATCGTCGTTCCACAAAATCGTTGTATAATAATAGACCTCCTGCTCCCCATCCAGTTCCAGGATCAGAGTCAGGCTGTACTGCGTGTTGGTATCGATCAGATCTTTTAATGTCAGTGTGACGGGGATGCTCTTCCCCGCCGCTTTCCATCCGGTGAGCTCGCTGTTCTCGATCAGCCGGGAGCCGTCAATACTGCGGACCTCCATGGAGATGCCCGTGACCTCTCTGCCATAGGTATCCACAGTAAAATCCGCCTGTCTGTCCGTCCCCAGTATGGTCACGCTGTCCTTTTGGTAAGCCACATCCATCTCCACCGTGTTACCGTGCAGTTCGTTGCATGCCGCACCGCCACTCTCCATAGTAATCACGGGGAGTGTTGCCGGTGCCATTTCCATGGTCATATTGTTATGTCCCTGATTCATAATGCCGCCGATGATCAGCGCGGATGCCAAAAACACCACAACGCACACGGCCATTTTAATTATCGTTTTCTTCATTCTTGCTCTTCACTCATTTATTATTCAGCAGTTTGTCCAGTGTCGGTGCCACATGCAACAGCTCTTCCACCCCACGGATGTCCGCACTGCGCTTCGGGCGCATGCCGCTTTTTTTCACCGCACGGATCAACAGATTCTTCGGCGTATGTTCCATGTCGATGAATTCCAGGATCTGTGTCTCATACCCCTGCTGTTCCAGGAGATTCGCTCGCAGGGCATCCGTAAGCAGTGCTGCCATGCGTTCTTTGATGATGCCGTATTTCAATACAGGCTTTAAAGGTTCACACTGAATCTGTCTGTTCAATTCATGCTGACAGCAGGGTACCGCCAGGATGACCCGGGCGCCCCATTTTACTGCCTTATCCAGGGCATAATCCGTCGCCAGGTCACAGGCATGCAGGGTCACTACCATATCCGCCACATCCGTGCCCTCATAGGTGCTGATGTCTCCCCGCTCGAACTTCAGATTCTCATATCCTAACTTCTGTGCCAGTTCGTTACAGTGTCTTATCACGTCAGTCTTCAGGTCCAGTCCGGTCACCCGGATATCTCTGTGCTGTAATTCATGCAGATAGTAGTACATGGCAAAAGTAAGATAAGATTTGCCGCAGCCAAAATCAATGATGCGTAAGGTCCGATCCTTCGGCAGCTCGTCAATCACATCCTCGATAAATTCCAGATAACGGTTAATCTGGCGGAACTTATCGAATCTCGCTTTCGTCACACGACCATCCGGGGTCTGCACTCCCAGCCCCACCAGGAAATCCACAGGCTTGCCTTCCTCTAAGATATAGTGCTTGGTCCGGTTATGGGAAAGTGCCTGCAGCTCCTCTTCACCGGCAGCGTCTTCCGCTTTCGGTACATTGCCGGTATTCTTCACCTTCAGCGTTAATTTTCCTTTTTTGCTGACCAGTGCAGTGGCATGCAGACTTTTGGACGTAAATTCTCCCTGTCGGAACTGTTCCTTAAGCGCTGTGCAGATTCTCTCCACCAGCTGCTCCGCCGTAAAATTCTCATGAAATACCTGGGTTCCTCTGTACGCAGTCTCCTGGAACAACAGTTCCCCGCGGATCAATACCGGGCGGATCTTCACTTTCTGCACCTGCTCCGGATCGCGGCTGTTGCTCAGGATGATCTGCTGTAAGTCTTTATTCAAAATTTTCTGTAAAAGTGTTTTCAAATTTTCCATAATTTTATTGTAATAACTTTATCTCATTTGCACAACTAAAAAATTACAAAAGCACCGCGTCTTCCGCCATGTCTTCTTTTGTAAATCTCGTCGCACACCAGTACCTGGATCAGATCCCCGGAGACTTTTTCCGATTCCTGTTCCAGGATCTTACCGATAGTATCTGCGATCCGGTAGAGACTTAACCGGTCCGGATATTCGTCGTAGATCATGCTTCCTTCATAGTCGTATTTGTCCAATATTTCCGCGATTCTGCGCTGACAGCGTCTGACCTCTCCGGGATAGGTCTGCTGCAGATATTCCAGATCGCTTAAAAGTTCCTTCTCATCCATTCTCCCGGGATATCCGGGCAATGTCATAAAAAAAGGGCGTGATACCATACTATTTCGCCTCATGCTTTTTTATAGCATATGCATGGATTTCTCATAAAGTGAAAAAACAGGTGCCGCGATTTATCGCAGCACCTGAATTCTTGCCATTGCTCTCTGCAATGCCGTCTCTGCCCTGGCAATATCCGTCTCCGGCGTCTTGCTGCGCAGTCTCTCTTCCGCACGGTGCAGTGCTGCCTCCGCACGGTTCTCATCAATTTCGTTCGGCCACTCGATGATCTCTGCCAGAATGGTAACCCCTCCGGGAAGGATCTCGGCGAAGCCGGAATGCAGTGCTGCCTCTTTCTCTCCGTCCTTCTCCGTAATATGCAGGATACCGGGCTTCACGATCACCGTCAGGGGAATGTGTCCCGGAAGGACACCGATCTGTCCTTCCGTGGTATTGAATTCTACCATATCCACAGTTCCCTCATAGAATACTCTTTCCGGGGTTATGATACGAAGTGTGAATTCTTTATCTGCCATATCTGTACTCCCCTCTCATGCTATGCATGAACCTTTGCCAGTACATCATCAATGCTTCCGGCATTCAGGAAGTAGCTCTCCGGAATATCATCATGCTTGCCGTCCAGGATCTCACGGAATCCACGGATGGTCTCGCTGATAGGTACGTATTTTCCTTCCAGACCTGTGAACTGTCCTGCCACGAAGAACGGCTGGGACAGGAATCTCTGGATCTTACGGGCACGGGATACTACCAGCTTGTCTTCCTCGGACAGCTCGTCCATACCGAGGATGGCGATAATATCCTGTAATTCCTTATATCTCTGCAGAATTTCCTGTACACCACGGGCGGTCTCATAATGCTCCTTACCTACGATTCTGGGATCCAGGATACGGGATGTGGACTCCAGAGGATCTACTGCGGGATAGATTCCCAGTTCTACGATAGAACGGGACAGAACCGTGGTAGCATCCAGATGTGCGAATGTGGTCGCAGGTGCCGGGTCTGTCAGGTCATCCGCAGGCACGTAGACTGCCTGTACGGAAGTAATGGATCCGTTCTTGGTGGATGTAATACGCTCCTGCAGCGCACCCATCTCTGTCTGTAATGTAGGCTGGTATCCTACTGCGGAAGGCATACGGCCTAACAGTGCGGATACCTCACTTCCTGCCTGGGTGAATCGGAAAATGTTGTCGATGAACAACAGCACATCCTTACCGCCCTTATCACGGAAGTACTCTGCCATGGTCAGTCCGGTCAGACCGACTCTCATTCTTGCTCCGGGGGGCTCGTTCATCTGTCCGAATACCATGGTGGTCTTGTCCAGTACACCGGATTCCTGCATCTCATGATACAGGTCGTTACCCTCACGGGTACGCTCACCTACACCGGTGAATACGGAATATCCGCCGTGCTCGGTAGCGATATTACGGATCAGCTCCTGGATCAGTACGGTCTTACCTACACCGGCACCGCCGAACAGACCGATCTTACCACCCTTCTGATAAGGACAGAGCAGGTCAACGACCTTGATACCGGTCTCCAGCAGTTCTGTGTCTGTAGACTGTTCTGCGAAGGTCGGTGCCGCACGGTGGATAGGCTCATAAGATACGCCTTCCGGTGCCGGCTTATTGTCAATCGGCTGACCCAGTACATTAAATATTCTGCCCAGGGTATTCTCTCCTACCGGTACGGAGATCGGAGATCCGGTGGCAATTGCCTCCATTCCTCTTACAAGTCCGTCGGTAGTACCCATGGCAATACATCTGACAGTATCATCACCCAAATGCTGGGAGACTTCTACTACCAGTTCTCCTCCATCTCTGGTAGGGATGCGGATCGCGTCATTGATCTCGGGAAGTTTCCCTTCATCGAATCGTACATCCAGTACGGCACCGATGACCTGGGTGATCCTTCCTTTATTCTCTCCTGCCATTTCTACCTCTTTCCTGCCCGCCATGCGGGCATGTTCCAATAATTAAAGCGCCTCTGCGCCTGCAATGATCTCTGTAAGCTCCTGGGTAATGCTTCCCTGTCTTGCGCGGTTGTATTTCAGTGACAGATCACTGATCATATCCTCCGCATTGCTGGTGGCATTATCCATCGCCTGCATACGGGCACCGTTCTCACTGGCTGCCGCTTCCATCAGCGCACCGTAGATCAGACTGGAAATATATTTCGGTATGATCATATCCAGTGCTTCCACATCTTCCGGCTCGAAATTCATCAGCGCATCGGCACCCTCTGTGGGTTCGTTCGCCTCTGCATCGTATTCCACCGGCAGAAGCTTCAACAGCTTCGGCTCGTGGCTCACCGTGTTCTTAAAATGTGTGTATGCCAGATAGATCTCGCCGATCTCTCCGGCTGCAAAAGCTGACAGCAGCTTGTCTGACAGAAGCATTGCTTCGGCATATGCGGGCTCATCGATGACCTCCGGATAGGATTCCTTCACGGTATATCCCTTTCTCTCCAGGATCTCACGTCCCTTATTACCGATGGCATAGACCACAACATCTTCTGTCTTCCAGTCCTCCTGTCCGGTGATCAGTTTGATCACGTTGGAGTTGTAACCGCCTGCCAGACCTCGGTTGGAGGTGATGACAATGACCGCCTTTTTCGGGGAAGCACCAGGAACGAGATACTTGTGTTCCAAATGCCCTACCCTGGACAGGATATTATTTACGGTATCATACATACAGTCAAAATACGTCTGAGAACGTTCTGCACCTGCTCTGGCTCTCTGAAGCTTTACCGTAGATACCAGCTTCATCGCCTTGGTGATCTGCTGTGTGCCCTGAATGCTGGTCTTACGGCGCTTGATATCACGCATTGATGCCATAGTTACCTCTCATTCTGCCGCACTTTGCGGCTGACACACTTATTTCAGAAACTCTTCCTTGAAAGCATTCAATGCCTTCACAAGCTTCTCTTCCGTCTCATCGGAGATCACCTTTTCCTCAGCGATGGCTGCGGGGATCTCGGGATGCTTGGTATCCAGATACTCGAAGAATTCCTTCTCGAATCTGGTGATATCCTCTACAGGCACATCTAACAGGAATCTCTTGGTTACTGCGTAGATGATGATAACCTGATACTGTACCGGCATGGGCTGGTACTGAGGCTGCTTCAGCACTTCCTTGATACGTTCGCCCTGTGCCAGCTTCTCCTTGGTATCCGCATCCAGTTCGGAACCGAACTGTGCGAAGGAAGCAAGTTCTCTGTACTGAGCGAGCTCGGTACGGATAGGCGCTGCAATCTTCTTCATTGCCTTGATCTGTGCGGCACCACCTACACGGGATACTGACAGACCTGCATTTACTGCAGGACGGAAACCGGAGTTGAACATCTCTGTCTCCAGATAGATCTGTCCGTCTGTGATAGAGATAACGTTGGTCGGGATGTATGCGGATACATCTCCCGCCTGAGTCTCGATGATGGGAAGTGCCGTCAGGGAACCTCCGCCGTATTTGTCGCTCATGCGGACTGCACGCTCTAACAGTCTGGAATGCAGATAGAATACGTCACCGGGATATGCCTCACGTCCGGGCGGACGACGAAGGAGCAGGGAGAGTGTACGGTATGCGGTAGCATGTTTGCTCAGGTCATCATACACTACCAGTACGTCTTCTCCGTTCTCCATCCACTCCTCACCGATTGCACAACCGGAATAAGGAGCGATATACTGTAAGGGAGCCAGGTCACTTGCTGTGGATACCACAACGGTGGTATATGCCATAGCGCCGAACTCCTCCAGTGTTTTTACGATATTCGCCACGGTAGATGCTTTCTGACCGATAGCTACATAGATACATTTTACATTCTGACCCTTCTGGTTGATGATCGTATCGATCGCAATAGCGGTCTTACCGGTCTGACGGTCGCCGATGATCAGCTCACGCTGACCTCTGCCGATGGGAACCATGGAGTCGATTGCCTTGATACCTGTCTGGAGAGGCGTGTCTACGCTCTTACGAGTGATAACACCACTTGCCACACGCTCAATCTTACGAAATTTGTCGGTCTGGATGGGTCCCTTACCGTCAATGGGCTGTCCTAAGGAGTTCACTACTCTTCCGAGCAATGCGTCACCTACGGGCACCTCTACCACACGTCCGGTGGTCTTGACGATATCGCCCTCTTCGATATTGCTGGCACTGCCTAACAATACGACACCGACGTTATCTTCTTCCAGATTCAGCACCATGCCATATACATCGCCGGGGAACTGTAACAGCTCACCCTGCATGGCATTTTCCAGTCCATGTACACGAGCGATACCATCCGCTACCTGGATGACGGTTCCGACATCGGAGACATCCAGCTGGGAAGAATATCTTTCGATCTGTTCCTTAATGACGGAACTTATTTCTTCTGGTCTTAAATTCATGGATCTGTCGCACCTTTCTTTCAGCCGGTCATCCCAGCTGAATATTTAATAATTGTTTCTTCATATCTTCGAGTTTGGTCCGGATACTGCTGTCCACTACCCGGTCGCCTACCCGGATCACCATTCCGCCGATCAGCGTCGGATCCACACGGTAATACACATCAAAGGACTGATAGGAAGTTGTGGCTAACAGCTTATCTCTCACTGCCTGCTTCTGTTCCTTCGTCAGTTCCACAGCGGTACTCACATATGCGGTTCCCATCTTCTCAGATTCCCTGACCAGTTCGGTGTAATAAGTAAAAATCGCATTCAATGAGCCGTAGCGCTCCTTGGTCACCACGATCTTTAAGAATTCCGTCAGATCGTCGCTCAGCCTGCCCCGGAAGACCTTCTCCACCATAGAGAGTTTCTCCTGCTTGGGAATCCCGGGATGCTTCATCAGCTTGTCAAAATCCGGGTTCTCTTCGAGGATCTTCTGAAGTTCTGTGGTCTCATTCATCAGCCGGGTCGCATTTCCATGGTCGACTCCCACTTCAAAAAGGGCTTCTCCATAGACTTTGGAAACTAATTTTGCCATGTGTCCTCACCCATTTCCTTCAGCGTCTCTTCGATCAGGCTGTTCTGTCTGGAAGCGTCTATGGAAGCGCCTACCAGTTTCCCTGCCATGACAGATGCCACGGATACGATCTCCTGTTTGATCTCGTCGGACATTTTCTGCTTTTCCAGTCTGACCTCCTCCTGTGCTCTCGCCAGGATTCTGGCTGCCTCTTCCTTCGCCTGCGCGACGATGCGCTCCTCATTCTGGAGAGCCCGTCTTCTGGCATCACTTAAGATGTCTTCTGCCTCTTTGTCGATGTCCTTCAGCTTTGCCTCATACTGTTCCTTCAGTTCTTCGGCTTTTTCCTGATTGGTCTTTGCCTCTTCCAGTTCTCCTCTGATCTTTTCTTTACGGTCATTTAAGAACTTTCTCGCCGGATTGAACAGAAAATAGCTGAGTGCCAGGAACAAAACGAAGATGGCAATGATCATCAGGCAGGAGTCTGCCAGCAGCTGCCAGTCCAGGTCAAACAGTCTTGACATGGTCTCGCCTTCTGTTAATAGTATCATTTTCATCCGCATTCCTTTCGTTTAATCAGGGAAGTAAGGGCTTTACGAACAGCAGCAGCATGGCAACAAGCAGACCATACAGACCTGTGGTCTCTGCAACTGCCTGTCCTAATAACATGGTAGATGTGATCTCAGACTTGGCACCGGGATTGCGTCCTACTGCTGCGGCTGCATGTCCTGCAGCGATACCCTGTCCTACACCGGGTCCGATACCGGCAATAAGAGCCAGACCTGCACCGATTGCAGAACAGCCTAAAATAAAGTTTTCATTGAAATCCATAGTAAATTCCTCCTATTATTGAGATTCTTTCTTACATTGTTTTGTAGAACGATACAGCTCTAAGCGTCTCCTCTTGCATCCGCTATATAAGTCATGGTAAGCATACAGAATACATACGTCTGAATGGCTCCGGAGAACAGATCGAAATACACATGCAGGGCTGCCGGCCAGGCTGTAGCGATGATCCCCAGCAGTCCATAAACCAGCGCCATCATTACCGTTCCCGACAGTATGTTGGCAAACAGACGCAGGGACAGGGATATTGGCACGGCAATCTCGCTGATCAGATTAATTGGCAGCCAGATCGGAAGCCATGGTGGCAACGGAGAACACATTCCTGCCCAGATATCCTTTGGCTTCTGATATTTGAACTGATTATAATGAATCAGCATAAATGTCAGCACCCCGAGCGGCAGTGTCACACCATAGTCTGCTGTAGGGGGACGCAGTCCCAGCAGCCCGGAAATATTACTCACCAGAATAAAGATGAAGATTGTTCCGATGTAGTTATAAAACTTCGGTGCCGCTTTGCCCATGGGGGTATCCACCATGGCATCCAGCTTCTCCACGATCAGCTCCACCACGTTCTGAAAGCCTTCCGGTACTTCCCTGGCTTTCGCCATACAGCGGTTGGCAGCAATGGCAAAACCAATGATAAGCAGCATGACAATCAGCAAACACACATGTGTGGTTGTTATCCACACCTCATGACCGAAAAAGGAATATTTGAACACGCCATGTATCATAAAGTCGATATTCTCGGCACCGGATAACAGAATTCCATGTTCCATTGATTCACCTCCTTATTCTTTATTTAGTTGTTCTGTCACTTCTCCGTCCTTTAACATTTCTTCGGAAGTCTCTGGTCTCTGAGAGTTTTCGCTCTCCGCAGTCTCCTCCGGCATCGCCTGGGGAATCGGATCCGTTTCATGAAACATTTTATTGCATAACTTATGGGTAATCGGCTGTAAAAACGCCGTTACTTTCATACAGATCACATAGGCAAAAAAGAATACAAGAGGATTCATCACCTCTGTCTTCATCAGTACCAGCAGTAAAAAAATCAATATCACATATCGCAGGAGATAACCGCGGATGATCATCTTCTGTGCGGTCTTCTCCGGCTGATCCAGCGCCCGGTCCAGGGACCTGTACATGTGGTATGTGGTGGCAAGTGCCAGCAGTACGCCGAACCATAAGCTTTTTGCATACATCACTTTGTCCTTCACGAAAAAGGCTCCGCTGATCTGCCCCAGCACTCCCAAAAACAGGATTCCAAGATCCATCTCCAAAACGGTTCTATTTATCTTTTTTAGTGTGTTTATCATCGCTGTCTTCATAAATTGTCCTGGCCATCCGGTATACATTCTGCCCTCCTGCCACGGCTCCCATACAGAAAAGCAGGATCATCCAGAAGTTCGTTCCGAAATGTTTGTCCATCCAGATACCCACTGCTGACATCAGGCAGATCGGCACCAGCATATTAATACCGAATTGCACGATCAATGTCACCGATTGGAATACGGTTCTGTCATAGGGTTTCTTTTTTCTTGACACGGTCTCCTCCTGTGTTGATAACTGCTCCCGGCATTTATTTTTGTGCATTTTTTAAAATATTTTCTCCGTCAAGAGCAAATCTATAGATATTATAACGAAATCTTAACATGATGTCCAGTAAAATCCCCTCTACTAAATAGTAAAAAAACAATAAACTCACACGAAAAAAAGATGTCAAGCATTTTTGAAAATGTCCCAAAATAATTGAAACATTAGCCCCGGCTTTT
>CAVJMX010000043.1:0-21105 GCA_963650795.1 Bacteroidales bacterium H4 | reverse complement strand
TTTATCAGACTCATTTTATCAAAAAAGGTAAGAGATAAAACGGTTTCAACAATAAATTTTCTTCTTTTCCTGCATCTTTCTGTGATATTAAAAACGCCTTATTAATATTTTGAGAAAATTTTCTGCAAAATTCCCTTATGGATTCATGTTTTCCGGATCCTGAGGACTTAACTTCAAATGCATTGATTTTACTTCCTTCCGAAATCAGGAAATCCACCTCATAATAATGCGTACTCCCTTTTTTCTCCCAGGTATGATAATACAGTTCTCTTCCGGATGCCGTAATCATTTGCGCAACCAGATTCTCATAAAGATATCCCAGATTTGCCGGTAATTTATCGGAAAGTAACTTCGCATAAATATCATTTTCCGTCACCGGACGGTCAATAAACATCAGTGTAACAAATAATCCTGTATCAGAAAGATATAATTTGTAACTGTCAAAATCTTTCGTGTCCGTCAGGCTGACTCTTGGATTGGTAGAATTATAGCATGGCAGAACCGTTTTTGAATCTATCAGCTCGTATAATAATTCTTCTGCTTTCGTGTTATTTCTTTTTCCGATTGCTGTGGTAATTCGATATTTTCTTGCATCCTTTGCCAGATGCGCCGGAATCGCGTGATATAATGCCGATATTCTTCCGGAAGCATCAATTTTCTTAAAGTCTTCCTCATACAGAGATATGATCTGCCTTTTTACCATATCTATTTCTGAAAAATTTTTTCCATTAACATAGGCTTCTACCGCCTGTGGCATTCCCCCTACTGCCATGTAAATTCTCAAATCTCTCATTAATTTACGGTTGGTCGCCTGTCCAATGGCTGCTCCGCTGTCATAAATCTGTTGCAGCAGCCCATAATTATTGCCCGTGGCATCACAGAATTCTTCATAATCCATGGGGTATACTTCCAACTTCATTTCCTCTGATGGAATCAGGATGTCCTTTACATTCTTCTTTATCGAGATCAAAGATCCTGTTTCCAGATAGCTATACCTGCCGTCATGTACAAGATGTTTTATTGCCTGTCTGGCTTTTGGAAACAACTGTACTTCATCAAAAATAATGAGGGACTCATGCTCATACAATGTGATTCCGGTTTCTGCCTGCAGCCTCAGAAAAAATATATTCAAATTCCCTATATCATCAAAGCATTCCAGGATATTACTTGTTGTTTTGGAAAAATCAATTAAAATATAGGATCTATATTCATTTTTTGCAAAGGTCTCCGCAATAGTCGACTTGCCGACTCGCCTTGCGCCTTCCAACAATACCGCATATTTTTCTGAATATAGCTTTTTCCATTCCAATAATTTATCGTATGCTTTTCTTTTAAAATACATAATTACCTCCACCAATATAAGTATGTTATATCACAAAATATACATTTCTTCAATTTATATATTTTATATTATGTGCGTTTCTTCAATATTGTATGCGCCGTTTTTATGCTTACATTCAAAAAAATAACGTTTTACACTACTATTTGTAAAACGTTATCCTTGCTCTGTCGAAAGCCAAAAGTTATCAGTCTGAGATCTCGTATCCCTTAGATTTTAGAATCTCCAATCCTCGCTGATAATTCTCGCTTTTTATCAAAACATAATCCGTATTGTAAGTGGATACGGCAAAAATGGAGATTGCGTTGACTGCCAAAATCGAAGCAATTTGGGACAATATCCCGATTAGCGAAAAATCCAAAACTCCTTGAATGCAAAAGGCTTTCCAACCATCGTCTTTCTTTATCACATTTGCCGGAACATCACTTGTAGCACATACAAGCGATTTTTCTTCCTCTGTTTTACCGATAAAACAATACGGAGCTTCCAAATTTACGAGCGAGTAGTCTTCCACTTGGCAGACTGAAAAGTCTTGGTGAATTTTTCTTAACTTCATAGCACCACCTCCATAACGTTCGATCTGCCTTGCTATTTTACTGTGCTTCTTTCAAAAGATCTTCCGCTACAGCACCGAATTATTTTTTCTGCGTCCTCCGAGCATCAGGCTTCCCAGCAGCAATATCGGGAAAATGATTCCTGCGAAGATTCCCAGTCGGAGGTTATCTCCCAGTCCGCTGGAGACGAAGCCCACCAGGGTTGGTCCGCCGGAGCAACCCAGGTCTCCGGCTAACGCCAGCAGGGCAAACAGCAGGGTTCCGCCGCGTCGAAGCGCCGCCGCTGCCTTACTGAAGGTGCCGGGCCATAGAATTCCCACAGAGAACCCGCACAGTCCGCAGCCCAACAGTTCCACCATGGGAATCGGGATAAAGGAAATGCACAGGTAGGATACAATGCAAAGCACACAGCTGAATTTCATAAAACGGTCAAGATCCCATTTTTCGCCGTATTTTCCATAGAGCAGGCGGGACAGTCCCATGAGGATGGAAAACAGCATAGGACCTACCAGGTCTCCCACACTCTTGGTGATCCCCAGTCCTTTTTCCGCAAAGGTGGACGCCCACTGACTCACCGACTGCTCGGCGGCTCCGGAGCAGACCATCATCAGCATCAGGATCCAGAACATTTTCTCCCGGAACAGTTCTCTCAGGTTCATGCCCTTCTCTCCCTCTTCCTGCAGGCTATAGATAGGCACTTTCGTGAACAGGAGCATATTGGCAAGGGGAAGAATCGTCCACAACAGGGTCAGTATCTTCCAGTGTGAAATTCCGAAAAGGGTGAAAAATATGGTGGAAATCAGCACGACTCCGGTACATCCCCAGCAATAAAAGGAATGCAGCAGACTCATTGCCGACTCCTTGTTGTCCGTAGGGCAGGCTTCTATAATGGGGCTGATCAGCACTTCGATCAGTCCTCCGCCGATGGCATACACAAATACGGCGATCAGGATTCCCACAAATGGATCCGGCAGTACTTCCGGCAGAATGGTCAGAAGTGCCAATCCTGCTGCCGCAAAAATATGCGCCAGGATCACTGATGCTCGGTAGCCGATTTTATCAATGAATCCCGCAGACAGCATATCAACCAGAAGTTGCACCACAAAATTTACTGTGATCAGAAGTGTAATCTGTGTCAGGGGAATGTTGTATATCTCCTGAAAAGTAACAAATAACAGCGGAACGAAGCTGTTCACAATAGCTTGTACGATATATCCCACAAAGCAGGCATACATGGTTTTCTTATAATCAAATTTCATCTGTCGTCCTCTTTTCCGATAGGTTCTTTTACGACTGATGATACACCAGTTTTTCCTGCTTTGTAAAGAAAATCCCTCTTACGGGATTGCTTTTCACAATCGCTGTAAGAGGGATCCGTTATCTTATACGGTTCCGGAGATCACCAGCGTGCTGACACCGGGATTGATTCCCCAGGCTCCCGTGGTGGTATCCTGCGTGTAGGTTGCTGCGGGTACTGTGATCTTGCCTGCCACACTGGCGAATACGCCCGTGGTCTCATTATAGGTATAATCGGTGCCTTCCACCCAGGCGGTACCGTTGAAGGTAGCCGTCAGATTCGTTAACACCGGATTAAAGGTATCGGTGATCACCACTCCGGTCTCTACCGTTGCTGCGGTATTTCCCAGGTTCTGGATCACAAACGTGTAGGTCAGTGTGCCGTTTTCCGTAACGGGTACGGGGCTGACGGACTTCGTAATGGTAAGCAGAGGCTGTTCCTCCGCCCGGATGGTCTCCTGCACCGTGATGGGCGTTACCGCATTAGCAGTGATAACCGCTGTGTTGGTGATGGTCGCATCCACTCCCAGAGGAGCATAGGAGTTCAGCTCCGCCTCATAGACAATGACAGCGTTGCCCTGCGCGGGAATCGTCAGTCCGCTCACGGTCAGAGGCGGACCTGCAGTCACTGCGGGCGTGGGCTGCAATACGCCGTCCACATAGTATTTAATGGTTCCGGGAATATAGGTTAACGGAGTCAGTTCTCTCTCCCCGAAATCGTATTCTCCCAGATCATCTACCAGTGTTGCTCCGGTAAATGCCGTCTGTCCGGAATTTACCACGCTGATGATATAGGTCACGTTATCTCTCTGCCCGTAAGTCTCCCGGACAGCAGTCTTAGTGGCGGACAGTACCTCTCTGATCTCTCCTACCGCAATATTCGAGTTGGTGACTTCATCACCGTAGCGAAGCTGCGCCTGATTGGTAAATCTTGCCATATATTTACATCCTTTCATTTTATTCAGGGTTAGTATAATATATGCCTTTTTCCCGCTAAGTTGACAGATTCCGTCACCCGTTTTCTTGACTTTCCATCTGCAGGTAGATATGATGAATGTATGAATCTGTCTGCTACCTGGAGAAAATGATTTTATGAAAAGAAAAATTTTTAACATTATTCAGATCGGTGACAAGAGCAATCCTCTGAGCCGGCTTTTCGACATTTTTATTGCTATTGTGATCGGTGACAATATTCTGGTGACCTTTTTGCAGACCTTTGACGAGCTTTCTTTTCTGTTCCCTGCATTTCATGTGATAGAAGTCGTTACCATCCTGATCTTCTGCGTAGAATACATCTTGCGGATCTGGACAGCAGATTATCTGTACCCGGACAAAAGCGAATTCCGCTCCCGGCTGCGATTCCTGATCTCTTTCGACGGAATCATCGATCTGCTGACGATCCTGCCATTTTTCTTCCTGTCCGGTATGGTCATCTTCCGGATGCTGCGGGTGGCAAGAATCTTCCATCTGTTCCGCCTGAACGCCCGGTACGATTCCTTCAATGTCATTACTACGGTATTGTATGAAAAACGTAATCAGATCATTTCCTCCGTGTTCATCGTACTGGTCCTGATGCTTGCCAGCAGTCTGTGCATGTACAGTGTGGAGCATGATTCCCAGCCCAAGGTCTTCAGCAATGCCTTCAGCGGCATCTGGTGGAGTATGTCAACACTGCTCACCGTGGGCTATGGAGACATCTATCCCATTACCACACTGGGACGGATCATGGCGATCTGCATCGCATATCTCGGTGTCGGCGCCGTGGCGATTCCCACCGGTATCATCAGCGCCGGTTTCGTAGAGCAGTACCAGCGCAAGAGCAGTATTTCCAATGTCCGGGAAGCCGATATCCATGAGATCGCTGAGATCTTCGTGGACGCTCGTCATGCCGGAAAAACCGTAGAAGAAATGGAAGAGGCAGAACAGGTCACGATCTTCCTCATTCTGCGGGAAAATCTGTCCATTCTGCCTCAAAAAGATACGATATTAAAGTTAAATGACATTATTGTCATTCGTGGGGAAAATTCTTAATTTGCCTCCGTCGCTGCGGTCTCCGCAGTTTCAGTACTTTCTGTCTCTGTCGTCTCTTCGGTAGTTTCCTCAGTAGTCTCCTCCACCAGATCATCCAGTGTATAGTTGAATCCAGTCACTACATTGGTAGTCACGGCATATACCGTCATTTCGGAAGGAAATGCAATGTAGTACTGGCTGGTCATGGAGTTCAGATTACCGACATTGATGATCACGCTGCGATCCGCGGTCTCATACTGAATGGTACGCTCCGGATTCGCCAGTCCGTACTGTGACATATCTGTCACATTCTCGATCACCTGATTTACTTTTAACGGTGCCACCTTCAGGATCATGGCTTTGATCCGTTCCTGTTTCAGATTAAGGGAATGATCGTCTGCGTAATACCAGGTGTCATCCTCTTTTTCAAAGGAGTAGGTCTCTCCGTCATACACATAGCTGAAACTTGTAATATCATCGGAGTTCACATCCAGTACCGTCTCCTGTGTATCTTCGGTAGTGGAAGCCGTGGACGATGCATTTTTATTATACTGTCGGATGCCCAGGAAGGCTGCCGCCAGCACCACCAGTGCCAGCAGCATTCCGATCATTTGTCTTTGTTTCTTTTTCATATCCGGTCACCTCTCTTACTTCTTCCGTCTGCGGAACCAGATCACAAATCCGGCAATCATGCAACCGATGGGCAGGATCACGGTTACTAACAGTCCCAGCAGCAGAATCTGTGCGGAATCAATTACCAGTGTGGAGACTTCATAGCTCTTTACCGGAATGGATACGGAAGTCTCATGATCTGCCATGCCGCTGAAGGTATTGGTGAACAGGGTCAGGTTCGCACCGCTGACCACAGAGTTGGCATCATCGGTGAACATCTGCTCACAGCCATACACGATCAATGTAGCATCTCCGTCATCCAGCGTCTTTACAGCTTCTACGCCCAGTGCAAAAGGTCCGCTCACATCATTTTCACCCTGGGAGAAGTCCTGTGCATTGCTGATGTCCTGTTTTGCAAAAGAGCTGTCGGAGGTACTCAGGAATACATCATAGGTAATATCACCGGTAGCTGTCTCGTCGGTACTTACTTCCTCCGGAACGAGGATTCCCTGAGAGTACGGCAGGAACAGGTATTTTCCGTAAGTGCCGGAAGTATAGCTGTCAGAGCTCTGAGTAGGCAGGATGTAATAAGGACTTCTGTAGTAACCGTTGGAATCATTTTCCACCACCAGACCCTTGGCAACGCTCAGGTTCATATAGCTTAAAATAGCATCAATATTCGGTGTCTCTTCATCGGTATAGCCGGTTACGAGAATGACTTTTCCGCCATTATCCAGATAGCCGATCACCTTATCCTTATCATCGGAAGAGAAATCACTGGTGGCACCGTTGATGAACAGGCAGGCGGCATCCTCGGGGATGGCATCCAGATCCATCAGATTTACAGTCTCATAATCCACATTTTCCTTGTTCAACGCGGAAGTAAATGTGCTGCTTAAGGTCAGCTCATTGTGTCCCGTAGTCATGTATACCTTGGGCATATCATCATTTAACACATAATCCAGCGCACTGGTGATCTGCCCCTCGCCATCATAACCGGTGGTCGTAGTATTATAGCTATAGGTCGAATAGTCAAAATCATAAGAGGACTCGTAGACATCACTGTAATCAATGATCTTACTCCGCTTGTCGCTGACCACGATCAGACTGTTGGTGCTGATATCGCCTGTGGTGTACTGGGTATAAAACATGGGGTTAACGGTGGGGTCCACATATTCCACGGTGATATGATCAGACAGGTCATCATATCTCTGCAGTGTCTGACCCAGTGTGGTATCCTGATTGTCCTGATTTACCAGCACGTAAATCGTTACGTCCTCCTGCATGTTCTTCACATACTCGATGGTCTGATCCGTCAGGGAATACAGCTTCTGGCTGGTCATGTCGATAGAGGTCCAGCTGGAAGGCATCTCACCCATAATGATGTTCACAACCACTACCAGTGCTATGGCTACGACGATCATACCGGTGCTGTATGCGCTGAAGCTTAAATTCTTCACAGACATACTGTAGCGGCGTTTCTGAATGGACTGTACTGTCAGAAACAGAACCAGTGCCGTAATGGATGCATAGTATACGATAGAAGATACATCCAACGTGCCGTTTAACAGGTTGGAAAACGGTGTATATAAATCAAAGCAACGTAACAGCTTCGTCAACAGATTGCCTGTGCTGGAGATAATACTGCAGATGGAATCCATCATATATCCCAGGAACAATACCACAAAAGTAAGTACTGCCGCGATGACCTGGCTCTCTGTCAGGGAGGACAGGAACAGACCGATGGCAATAGCGGTCATTCCAAAAAGGAAATATGCCAGGACTGACAGGTAAGCCTCTCCCATAGGGACACTGCCGTACTGTGCCATAATCAGCGGGTAAAAGCAGATAATTGCTACGGGAATGGCAAATATGGTCAGAAGCGCCAGGAATTTTCCCATAACGATGCCGCCTACGGATACCGGTGCCGTCAGGATCAGCTGATCCGTCTTGCTCCGTTTTTCCTCTGCCAGAATACGCATGGTCAGGATGGGCACGGTCAGCATGAATAAAAAGGTAACGCTGGATACCACATAGGCAAAATAGGGATATCCGTTCATCAGGTTATAAACGCTGAAGTACAATCCCAGGAAAAACAAGGTGACTGCAATAAACAAAAAACCAATAAAGGTACGGAAATAGGATTTCAACTCTCTCTTATAAATGGCTAACATATTATTCCGCCTCCTTTGTAGTTACAGTTTCTTCGGCTTCCGCCTTTTTATGTTTAGAGAACAGCTTCCGCTTCTCCGGCTGTGTAGGTGCCACATCCTCGGTCAGTTCCAGGAAGATATCTTCCAGAGACTTCTCCGCATGGGTCATCTCTAAGATGGGCAGCTTTGCTTCTGCCAGTGCATAGAATACCTGCTCTCTGACATCGGCGTTTTCTTTGGAAATTACTTTCAGTTTCGCAATATCCCTGGGTGCCTCGGTGTTCTCTTCGATCCGGTCGATCTCCGGGATCTCCTGCAAAGCGGTCTTAACCGCAGCGGCACTTCCCTTTACTTCCAGGCTCAGTTCCATGGAACCGCTCATAAGCTTCTGCAGATTCTCCGGGGAATCGCTGGCTACCAGTTTGCCATGGGCAATGATCATAATATGGTCGCAGACCGCACTGACTTCTGACAAAATGTGGGAACTGAGGATCACAGTGTGATTCTCACCCAGCTTACGGATCAGATCTCTGATCTCGATAATCTGTTTCGGGTCCAGACCTACCGTGGGCTCATCTAAAATGATGACCTCCGGATAACCGAGGATTGCCTGCGCCAGTCCGACTCTCTGTCTGTAACCTTTGGACAGATTCTTGATCAGACGCTGCTGCATATCGGTGATCTGTGTCATTTCCATGACATCGCTTATCTGCTGTTCCCGCTCTTTTTTCGGTACTTTTTTCAGCTCTGCCACGAATTCCAGATATTCTCTGACAGTCATGTCAACATACAGTGGCGGAAGCTCCGGAAGATAACCGATGGCACGCTTTGCCTCCTCCGGATCCTTCTGGACATCCTTGCCGTCGATGGTCACAGTGCCCTCTGTAGCTGCCAGATAACCGGTGATGATATTCATGGTCGTGGATTTACCGGCACCATTAGGACCAAGAAAGCCGTAGATCTGTCCCTTTTCCACGCGGAAAGAGAGATGGTCTACGGCAATATGGTCACCATATTTTTTTGTAAGATTGCTTACTTCTATCATATTTGCCTCCCAGATAGTGATACCTACAGATTGCTCCGTGCTGCGCACTCACACAATCCTACCCGCTATTCGTACATCGTGAGACTATCATCCCATCTCTGTACTCATATCGGGGACAAATCGAAAAGTCTCTCAACCACATCCAAGCAAGCTCATGCAGTCTCGGACTTTTCGATTTTGGTATCAGTATATGAAGCAATTGTCATAAAAAGGTGAAACATTTGTGAAAATTCTGTGAAATCGTAATCCTTATGACTATGCACATTGCATCATTATAGGGAACTTCTGGAATTTACATCTTACTGCGCAATCTCTATCTTACATGTTCCACTTATACTGAGGTATTTCCCCTGCTGTATTTCCTCGGTCTGCTCATAGGTAATCTTTACAGGAAAATCCTCCCATGGATTTCGCAGGGTTATTTTATCGGCACTTCCACTCAACCGGATCCAATTGCATACACCGACCTCTGCTACAGCCTCTGCCAGATAGCCATGCTCCGTATTCACCCGGATATGCGCATTCCAGCCTTCCGGCAGGGATGAGAATATATACAGTACCGGATCCTCTCCCGGTGCCTTGGGGAAGCCCTGACACACTGCATTCGCCATTGACGACGTGATATGTCCCAGTCTCTGGACATCCGGTGCCTGCGGTCCCTCTCGAAGCGTCATGCGGTTCGCCAGAATCTTCGTCTGTGCACACGCTTCCAGATCTGTGAAATCTCTCTCATAATCATTCAAATCATGCATCGCACCTACAAATTCTTCCATTGCCTGTTTCTGACAGCAGCGTGCCACTGCATCAACACACATATCCAGTGTATTGACCTTTACTTCTCTGCCATAGCCAAAATGTCGCATAGTCACTGCCAGCGTATTCTGTCCCAGCCTTCTGATCTCCTCATCCTCTGTCTCAGGAGTACACAAATCATACAAAATCAACGGATCCGATATGTGTTCATGACTGGCATTTCCTTTCCTTGCCTGTGATCTGGCACTTGCCCAGCACTCTTCCTGTTCTTCTCCTGTCGTCAATGCATCCGGCTCTGTAGATACCGGAATTGGTGCAAGCTTCTGCAGGAACTGCTTCCACTCTTCTGCTTCCTCCTGATCGACTCCCAGTCTTTCTGCCACTTTAATCGCAATCGGCAGTATACCATGCATCGCTGCCAGCTCTGATACAGCATCCTTGCAATCCCACATTGCCTCATGATTATTACAATGTACAATATGGAGCCTTCCATCCTCTTCTTCATGAATCAATGGCAGATTTACATAAAATTCCGTACATTCTCTCAAGAATGGGTATGCATTCTCCCGCAGCCACTCATCATCATTTTTCATCTCTGCCAGACGCCACATCCAATAGGCAATCTTTGCTGTTGTTGAAAAAATGTGGCTTACATATCCAAATGGTCAAAATCCACGTTCTTCTCTGCCGTCTGCTCTGTGTGACAAATAACTGTAGCGAGAGTCAAAGCTGTTACGTCCTTCTGCAAATTTCCGAAATGCTTCTGTACGTTCACTCCAGTCCCTTTTGCAAGTATACAATTCCTGAAATTCCGTCTGCAGTTCCTCCGGTATCTCCTCCGGTCCATTGAACCATGTTGTTTCCGGAATCCAAAGCCCTCTGCTGCCCCATTGCTGTGCAGCCGCTTTTTCACAAGCCTGCTGCCAGTTTCTCATTCGTAATTATCTGCGCTGTATTCTCTGCCAGCACCGGCATCAAAGCTTCTACCGCATCCTTTCGAATACAGATTCTGATCAGGCTGTTATCTTCAAAAGAATACGAATGCAATGGAACATCAAAGGTCATCATCTCTTCCGTAATACCTGTCTGTCTGAAAACATATTCACGGCTTGCCAGAATGCCATATTGTCTGTGCAGACTTTTCTTACTCTGCAGCCACTCCTCATAGGTGTTATATTGCTGCTCATGAAAATACAGCTCATAAAAATCCGGATAAGTATATGAAATATTTCTATTAATTACCAACTGACTCTGATCAAAGAAAATAAAATACCCATAGATGTTTTCATTTGTATTTGTAATATCCGGCAAAGTCTTCCGTAATTCTATAATACTGTAAGTATTTGGATATAGCAGCGTATCTGTCTTGTTAGTAAAATTCTGCACTGCCACATTATTCAATATCATACTGCCGACACCTTCTGCCTCCTCCATCAGTGTATCCACAGAAGCCTCCGAATAACGTAGTTTTTCCACTGCCTGAAGCGTATCATCGCGCTCCAGAATATGAATCACCCGCCCACAGTACAAAGAACAGATAATTAAAGGTATGATCAAAACAATCAAATATGTTCTCAGATAACTAAACAGAATTGTGTTTCTCATTCTTTTTGTTTTCCTTTCCCGAACATAATTTTACTATAGGCTGATAGAACGCGCAAGATATAATAGCTTCAGAATTTACTACATCCCACCCATAATGGCATTGGTTAGTTACAACTAATCAGTTCGTTCTAATATACTCACTGTAAAATTAAAAAGTAACTTGCTTCCTGTCTTTTCCAGATTTACTATAGAGACAGACAATCTTTTTCAAGGAGGACACTATATGCCATTTATTAATTCTAAAATCAATACTACTGTCTCCACAGAACAGGAGCAGGCTCTGAAGACCCGATTGGGACAGGCTATCTCTATTGTTCCCGGCAAATCCGAGGACTGGCTGATGCTTGGCTTTGAACCGAACTACAACTTATATTTCCGTGGGAATAACAACGAACCGCTGGCTATGATAGAGGTCAGTGTCTTCGGTGGCGAGGATGCCGCTGCTTTCTCCGAACTGACCGCAGAGATTTGTAAAATTTATGACGAAGTTATGGGAATTGCACCGGATCATGTCTATGTAAAATACCAGACTGTAAAATACTGGGGTTGGAATAGTATCAATATCTGATGCCATTCCAACCACTGTATCTATTCATGCAGTTGTCCGTCAATGATTCTTACGATTCGTTTGGCGGACTGGGCAACACCCAGGTCATGAGTGATCATGACAATGGTGTTGCCCATATCATTCAGTTCCCGGAACAGCTTCAGTACTTCCTTACCGCTGGTCTGGTCCAGGGCACCGGTCGGCTCATCCGCCAGCAGGATCGCCGGCTGTCCAACCAGTGCTCTGGCAATGGATACTCTCTGTTTCTGTCCGCCGGACAATTCGTTGGGCTTATGTCCGATACGATGATCCAGCCCCAGCAGTTTGATAGTATTTTTACACTTTTCTTCTGCTTCCTCATGGGTCATGCCGCGCATCAACAGGGGCATGATAATATTCTGCATGACATTATAGGTCGGAATCAGCTGATAATTCTGGAAAATGAACCCGATTTTCTGATTGCGCACCATGGTCAGATCGTCCTCTTTGGTCTCATGGATTGCCATGCCGTCCAGATAATATTCCCCGCTGTCCATCACATCCATACAGCCGATCATATTCATTAACGTAGTCTTACCGGAACCAGAGGGTCCCAGGATCGCCACATATTCTCCCTTGTTCACCTGAAAATTAATGTCTTTCAGGATCGGCAGACGTTCCTCTCCCAGCATATAGCCTTTATTTATATTTTTCATGGTGATCATTGCGTTTCCCATCATAATCCTTACGCCTTTCAATAACCTGCAAACTTTGGGCCTTTGGCACAAAGTTGCGTGTGAAAAATTTATTTTTCACACTATTCCTGATTTAAAGCTTCTACGGGGATCAGTCTCGATGCCTTATACGCCGGATAGAAGCCGAAAATGCTTCCGGTGAGGACACCGAACAACAGCGACAACACTGCTCCCTGTACCGACAGTGACACTCTCACGTTGAACAACTGCACCAGCGGGGTAACTCCCAGCGCCACCAGCACACCCAGAACCGCACCTACCAGACTGGTAAAGCTGGCTTCCAGTAAGAACTCCAGCAGAATGTCTTTTCGGGAACAGCCCAGCGCTTTCAGAATACCGATCTCGTTGGTACGCTCCTTAATGGATACGAACAGCACGTTCATAATACCGATACCGCCGACGATAAATACGATCACCGCCATGGAGATCAGCAGTAATGTCAGGGTCTCATTGGAAGCGGATGCCGCCTCCATCTTGCTTCCGGCATCGCTGATGGTGAATGTGGTATTGGGATAGCTCTCTTTTAAAGCACTCTCCACATTTGTCATTACCGTGTCCACCTGGTTCACATCTTCAGCAATCACCGTGATGGTCGGACTGATGCTTGTTCCTGTAATGTATTTGATGCCGGTCTCATAAGGGACATAGATCGCTGTATCGGGACTGATACCGGATGCCACAGTTCCCATCTCTGATAACACTCCGGACACCACATAGGGTCTGCCATCGATGTAGACCGTACCGTCATAAGCATCGTAGGCACTGCCGAAGACATCTTTTGCCACAGTGGCACCCAGTACGCATACCTTTTCCTTGCTTTCGTTGTTTTCCTCCGTGAGGAAATCACCGATCGCCATTTCCAGGTTGCTGATGGTGGCATAATTGTCCTCCACACCGGCAATGGTGTAATAGGAAGCAGAGGTCATATCGCCCCCTTCCACGGATGCCGTGGTGGAATAAGAGATCGTGGTTGCGGAAATGCCGGAGACAAAGGTCGCCAGATCATCACAGTCTTCTGAGGTCAATGTCACGGCTTCGCTCTCTTCTTCCTGTCCAAAACCGAAGAATCCGCCGAAATCCATGCCACCGCTGGGACCACCCTGCATGCCGCCTCCGGGTCCTCCGCCCATATTGGTGACGGTGACGCTTCCGCCGCCTCCCGGCATATCAAAGGTAAAACCGCCGCTATCGCTGCTACTGTCACAGGAAATGTCAATGGCTCCGGCATTCAGGTTCTTGAACTGTTCCGCCACTTCTTCTTTTCCGCCGGTACCGATCGCCAGCACCAGCATAATGGTGGCGGATCCTACAACGATACCGATGGAAGTCAGGATCACTTTGAATTTATTCTGTGACAGGTTCAGCCACACAAGACGTAATATTTCGGATAATCTCATATTTTACTTCTTCCCTTCCATTGACCTTGCTTTCCCACAGGTCTCCGCTCTACTTCGTAATACTGCTTTCGATCAATACGGTATCTCCTTCTGCAATATCTCCGGAGATCTCCACGTTAGAACCATCTGACAGTCCTGTCGTAATTTCTTTTTTCACAATGCTGCCGTCTGCGGTCTTTACTTTTACGTAAGTCTTATCGTTTTCTGTGATAATAGCTCTGCGTGACACATACAGCACATCTTCCGTCTGTTCCGTAACGAAAGTCACATCTCCTGTCATGCCCTGGAACAGTCCGGAGACATCTCCTTCTAATGTGACAGTTACGTCATAAGTTATATTTCCACTGGAATCCGAAGCAGCATCTCCAATGGCTGTCACCTTTGCCGTAAAAGTATCGTCCGGGTATGCCGTCAACGCAATATTCGCCGCGGATCCCAGTGAGATATCCGTCATATCATCTTCATCCACGGTTACGGTCATGGTCACTTCATCCATATCGTATAAGGTAACCAGAGAAGTTCCGGTGCTGATCTTGTCTCCTGCTTCCAGTTCCACACTGGTGATGACACCGTTATATCTGGCACATACCGCGTTGCCGTCGATATAGGTGCTGAATTCGTTCCATTTTTCCAATGTCTCATCATAGGTCTCCTGCTGATCGGACAGATCCTGCGCAAGATACCCCAGTGCAATATCATAGGTCTCCTGCGCAGTATTATAAGCCAGTGTCCGCAGCTGTTTTGTCTCGGTTGCGGTCAGCTTCCCCTGCTCCAGTTCCCGCTTCGCTTTATTGTATGCAGTCTCGGCTGTGGTCACATTTTCCTCTGCCTGTTCTACTCTCTGTTCCAGTTCTTCCTTCTGCTGCTCCAGGGAATCCGCAGTGGACTGTGCCTGTGTCGTCAGCTGCGCGTAATAGACATAACCATAAGTATCATCCGCTGCATTCGTGTTATTCAGGCTGTACTTGCAATTGGCTAATACCTGCGCTGCATCTTCATAAGCCGCCGTTACTTCCTCAAGCTGTGCCTGATAGTCTTCCAGGCTGGTCTGTGCCTGCTCCAGGGCACTTTGCGCAGAATCTGCCGTATTCTGAAGCTCCTGCAAGGTAGTGCTGTATTCTGTATCGATATAGCTGCCGTAAGCAGCACTGCTGTCATACGTATATTTTGCCTGTTGTTTTGACAGGGTCTGATCGGCTTCCACCGCTTCCAGATCGGCTTTTGCTTTCTCCACGTTGGACTGCAGTTCCTCTTCCAGATCGGAGACACTGTCTTCTTCCAGCAGATACAGGGGATCTCCCTCAGACACCTGCTGTCCCACAGAGACTACCACCTCTGCCACGGTCAGAGTAGAATCATCACTGTTACTGTTGGAACTGCTGCCACCCATATTGAAGATCTGACCGAACATATCCAAGCCACCCTGGGCTCCGCCACCGGATCCGCCCATGCCGCCAAAACCGCCGGAATTATTGGAACTACTGCCGGAGGAGCTGCTGGAGGAACTGCTGGAAGAATCTGTCCGTTTCAGGGCACTCATATCCAAATCAAACGTCTGATCCACAGTACCGATGTCCACGGAGCCGCTCTCCGTAACACCTTTGACCAGTGTACCGTATTTTACAGTCGTTTCTTTATAGATGACTTCGGTTTCGGAACCTCCGGTCAGACCGATGGCACCCGCCACTACAGCGACCACACAGACACCACAGACGACTGTGGTGATCCGGCGCCTTTTCGACCAGCTTTTCCATGATCCGACCCGGCTCATCTGCTTTTTTATATTTTCTTTGATCTTTTTCCCATTTTCATTCTGCTTCATAACTGTTCCCAATCATTCCTGTCTGTTTCTCAACATTTGCTCCGTCAGCCTGACTTATTGTCCTCCGGGACCGCCCGGCATTCCGCCGCCAAAGCTGTCGGAACCGCTGCCTCCGGGACCACCCTGCGGCATGTCACCGCCTCCCGGCATCTGCATATCCTCCGGCATCTCAAACTCCATATCTCCACCGTTTGTCGTATCAGAACTGCTGCCGGAATCGGATGACTCTTCCGTGCTCTTTACCTCTGCCTCGGAGCTGACCTTACTTGCCAGATAGATGGTATCGCCCTCTTCCAGTCCGGACAGGATCTCGATGTCCACACCGTTGGTGATACCGGTCTCTACCTCTGCCAGTTCCTTACCGCCCAGGATTGTCTTGCGGTACACATAGGTCTTGCCGTTTTCTTCTACAATAGCCTTGCGGGATACATAGAGAACATCTTCTTTTTCTTCCGTAACGAAGATCACATCTGCGGTCATTCCGCCGTAGAGTTTTTCCAAAGCACCCTCCACGCTGATCTCCACGGTGTAGCTTACCGTGTTGCTGTAATCAGAGGTTGCTGTAGTATTGATGGACTGAATGCTTCCAGTGTAGGAATCCTCCGGATATGCCGTGAAAGTAATATCCACTGCATCGCCCACCTGCAGATCCACGATATCCTCCTGTGTCACATCCACGGAGATCCGCATATCGTCCGCTGTTGCATAAGAAAACAGGGTCCCTGTGGTCGTCAGGCGGTCTCCCGCTTCATAGGTGACTTGGGTGATCACGCCATCCTCTGTGGCATACACAATACCGTCACTTCCCACGAAATCTTCAAATGCCTGTAACTGTTCTTCCCTTTTTTCCTTGGTCTCTTCCGCTTCCTGCAAGGTCTCTTTCAGATCTTCCACGGTTGCGTTGTAGGTAGTCTGGGCGTTCTGTCCGGTGATCACTGCCTCCTGATAGGTCTCTTCCGTATCCAGCTTGTCAATGTTCTGCTTCGCCTGAGCTGCTGCCAGCTGATTTTCCAGGTTGGTGATGGCACTCTCATTATCCGACACTGCGTTTTCCGCCTGGGTCAGCGCTGATTTTGCCTGCTGGTATTTGGATCTGGCACTGAGATAACCGCTCTGAATAACCATAAAGTTCACGGTATTATCCATTCCCGCACCTTCATAGCCTTCCTTTGCCGCTTCGTAAGTCTCCAGCGCTTCCTGATAGTCTTCCTGGGCTTCCGTCAGCTTTTCCTGTAAGGAAGCGGTGTTTGCCTTTTTCTGTTCCAACTGTACCTGTAGGGACGCTACGTTATTTGCCACGCTGGTGCCGGAGGTATTGCGGATGGATGCCGCATAGGAAGCACTGATTTTCTGCGTATCATAAGTAGTCTGGGCTTCCAGCAGGGATAGTTCGTAAGTACTTTCCGCCTCCGCATAATCGGACTGCGCCTCCACTACTGCATTCTGCAGCAACGCCCTAACTGCTTCCACGCTGTCCTCCGTGAATTTCAACAGTTCCTCGCCTTCGGTGACGCGCTGACCGCTAGCAGCATAGATCTCTTCGATCTTCAAATATTTCTGTACGGTATCATCGTCATCGTCGTCGCTGTCATCCTCGTCATCATCACTGACATCCAGATCCAGGTCGTAATCTATGGACTTGGTGTTGTATTCCAGCGATCCGCTCTCCGTCACACCTACTTTTAAAGTGCCGCGCTCCACAGTTTCTTCTTTGTAGATCCACTGTTCTTTTTGAAGTAGCGGTGCGATGAACACGGTATAACAGGCTGCCAGAATCAGGATAAGCAGCGCGATTCCTGCCAGGATCAGTTTTTTCTGCTTCTTCGTGAGGGATTTCAGTTTTTCAAAATGTGGTGTCTTTAATTTCATGACTGTGTCTGACCTCCCTGCTGTTCGTTTCCATTTCCCGGGAATTCTCCGCCCGGACCTCCCTGTGGCATCTCACCGTTGTCGGAATCACCCTGGGGCTTTTCTCCATTTCCGGAATTGCCTTCCGGCATTTCTCCGGTGCCCGGACCGCCCTGCGGCATCGCATCGCCGCCGGTCACATCTCCGGGTCTGCCCTGCATACTCTGCTGTAACTGTTCGATCTCTTCCTCCGTCATACCGAAGACTACGGTAACGGATTCGTTGGCACTTAAGCTGTTTTGCTCATCTTCCACAGTGATCTGCACCGTCACACTGTAAGTGACACTGGTACGGCTGCTGGAAGAAGATACCGGATCGATAGCTGTGATCACTCCGGTAAATCCGCTGCCTGACGAAGACTGCACGTAAGCACTGTCGCCCACGGTCAGCTTGGCAATATCCGACTGGTCTACCGATACGGTGACGGTCAACTCCTTCGGATTGCTGTAGACGAATACCACTGCATCAGAAGTAAGATTCTGTTCTGCCCGCACCATAGTCCGCAGGATCGTACCATCCTCGGACGCATAGAAATATCCGTCACCTACGCTGCTTTCAAACAATTCCAGATTCTCTTTGGCATCTTCATAAGTACTTTTCAGAGATGCCAGGTCGGATTCTGCCTTTTCCACTGTGGTATTGTAATCGCTCTCTGCCCGTTCCGCACTGGACAGGGAAGTCTCGTAGGTCAGCTTTGCCTGCGCCAGCTGGATCTCGTAATTTTCCTTTGCTTCCGTGACTGCCTGCTGCAGGCTGGGAAGCTTTAACTGCAATGTCTGTAAATTAAAGGAAGCGTTGGTGACGGCATCCTCGTATTTTTCCTGTGCCTCTTCCAGATCCTGTAAATTCTGCTCCAGGATACTGTAGAGAGATGCCAGGATCTTCACATTGGAGGAGTTGCTGTCCTGTCCACCGCTGCCTAACACATTGCCTGCTGCTCCTCCGCCCTGTACGGAACCGGTGCTGCCGCCGGTGATCTGGGACCAGCTGATGCCCCACTCGTCCAGTTTATCCGTCAGTGCTTTCAGGTTCTCGTCATAGATTGCCTGATATTCATCCACCTTGAAATAGCTCTTGTAGGAACCGTCATTGACGTAGGACTCGTACTCCGCGATGTCATCTTCTGCATCCTGCAATTCCTCTTCTGCTTTCGTCACAGCACTTTCCAGGCTCGCCACGGTCTCATCATAGACCTCCTTCGCCTGCTGTCCGGTGAGGATGGCGCTGTCTCTCGTGTATTCCGCTGTGATCAGGTTCTTCTCATATTCAATGGCTCCGGTGCGATACGCCAGCTCTGCATCCTCCAGGGCTCTCTCCAGTTCCTTCCTGGCTTCCGCCACGCTGTCCTCCGTAAGCTTCAGAATCTTATCTCCGGCACTTACTTCTTCCCCGGAAGTTGCATAGACTTCCTCGATCTCCAGCTCTGTCGTCAGATTTTCCACGTCGAAGGTCTCCTCTGTGATGCCCACATTGGTAACACCGGAGGCTGCAACCATGTCTTCCGTGAAAGTCAGTCCTGCCATGTTATTCGGCAAGGAAAATTCCGTCTGACTGCCGTTTTTATGTAATATCACCACTGCTGCCACGGACCCACCGCCCAGCGCAAGTACCAGCACCAGTGCCACAATAACCCATTTTTTACGGGAAAAAAACTTCTGTTTGATCTCTTTGTTCTTCACGGTGAACCTCCGATTACTATTCCGTCTAAAATCCGTTGTTTTCTCAAGTATAGGGAAATTTTGTATTGAAAAAGTGTTCACTTTGTGAAAATTCTGTGTTCTGAACGGTTTTTATTCCTGCACACATCTATACGATTACACAAATAAAGTATAAAAAAACAGTGCTACAGACTCCCTTTTGGGGAAGTCTCTAACACTGCCTTCTATATATAAACTTGCGTATAAGTTCACTAATGAACCCTGGAACACAAATGTCTGTTTCGCAGCTACTTATTTTTCCCTGAGACTCATTTATTTTCCCGGGAAATACAGATATCTTCCAGATTCTGCGCGCTCTCCGGTCCGATGGGTCTGCCGCCCGTGGTGACACCCCATCCGGCACGGATGCGGATGATGTCGTCGATCTGTCCCTGAGACAACAGGGTCTTTTTTCCTAAGATGAAGTTGTTCATCATCAGAATCTTCGCATAATATTCCGTGGTCTCCATGCGGTAATATGCCTGCATGAGATTGTCACCCCAGGTCAGCGCACCGTGATTTGCTAACAGCACAGCATTGTATTCCCGGCAATAGGGAGCCACCGCTTCCGGCACTTCCTCTGTGCCCGGCAGAGCAAAATGTACTAACGGCACACACCCCAGAGACAGCACCCCTTCCATCAGCACCGGTTCCTCCAGACTTATGCCCGCGCAGGCAAACGCCGTTGCTGTCAGGGGATGTGCATGCACCACGCCCTGTACCTTCGGGTTCTCTTTGAACACTCTGAGGTGCATCTTGATTTCACTGGAAGGCTTGTGGGTTCCCTCCAAAATATTGCCGTCCAGATCCAGCTTCACCAGCATGTCTTCCGTCATGAACCCCTTGGAGACTCCCGTGGGTGTCGCCCAGATCTCGTTATCCCCTACTTTGCAGGAGATATTCCCGTCGTTTGCCGCCACGAAACCGCCCTGATACATTCTGCGACCTACCTCCAGGATCATCTGTTTTGCCTGTGCATCTGATATATATTCCATAATTTTCTCCTTTTTATTGAAGTATCACCTAATGCATTTTATTTAATCAAATTCGCACGCCATTCTTTAATCATCCTAATATATTGACTGACTTGCACTCATTATATCACATCTCAATTGCTTTCTATGTAATATTTCTCTTGAATATACACAAATAACCGGGGCTTAAGGATATGATGTATTAAAACGCTCCCTATTTCAGCCCCAGCCCGGTGTTTCAAACTTTTTTATATTAATGTTGCATGTGTATTCACAATGATGTAATATGTATTTCATAAGAATGAAATTTATAATAGTGAAATTTAGGAGAAAAATAAAATGACTATCAGCGAGAGAATATTAAAAGTATTGAAAGACAGAAATATGACACAGATTGAATTTGCAAAGCAGGTTGGAATTGCGACCAGTACCATCAGTGAATGGAAGAAAAGAAAAACAAATCCTACAGCAGATAAAATTATGGATATCTGCAATGTGTTGCAAATTACTCCAGAGCAGCTTCTTACCGGAAAAGGCATTGATGACGAGAAAGAAATCATTGCCACAAGTCCTGAGAGTCGATTTACGCCTTATGACATTCAGCTGATAGAAGATTACCATGGACTTAAGGAAGAACAAAAGAATAGATTGATGGCTTA
>CAVJMX010000042.1:0-21763 GCA_963650795.1 Bacteroidales bacterium H4 | reverse complement strand
AAAAGCCGGGGCTAATGTTTCAATTATTTTGGGACATTTTCAAAAATGCTTGACAGCAAAAATCAATAAAAATGCTGAAAAATCAAGAGAAAATGAGCTTTTCAAAATTCTAAAAATTTTTTAAAATAAGTTATCCACATAGATATACACCATATTTACCCACAAACGAGTTATCCACAGCCTGTTGATTATTTGTGGATATTTTATTTTTTTCTATGGATATTCTGTGTAAATCACGTGTAAAAGTGGACAAGTATACCGTAAATGTGGATATCTTTAAATTTCACATATTTATCCACATATACACATCACTATCCACAATCCCTGTTCATATACCAAGTTATGAACAACTTTATCAACAGATTGTGGATAACTTTATCCATGACCTGTTCATAACTTGCATTTGAATTATTTGTAATTCTATTATACAATGAAATGGAGTTTCGCAAGCGTCAGCTTGCCCGGGAGGAAATCAATGGAAGCAATCAAAGAAAATTGGACAACTATCAAAGAAGCTGTCAGAAGAGAATACAGTCTTTCTGACATTTCTTATCATACATGGGTGGAGCCTCTGGAGTTTCATAATGTGGTAAATGATGTGGTAAGCATCATCATTCCCTCTGACCAGGCGCATGCCCTGAATTATATTTCTTCTAAATATAAGAGCTTTTTTCAGGTAACCATCACTGAAATGTTTGATCATCCTTATGATATCAGCTTTATTTTGGAAAAAGATGTGAAGGCAGAAGAACCCGCTGAGAACGAGATGTCTGCTCCGAATCAGATCTACGGTGTAAATTATGAAGATGCCCACCTGAACCCTAAGTACAAATTCGATACTTTCGTCGTAGGAAGCAACAATAAATTTGCTCATTCCGCATCCCTTGCGGTTGCCGAATCTCCGGGAGAAGTCTACAATCCTCTCTATTTATATGGAGGACCCGGTCTGGGCAAGACCCACCTGATGCATTCCATCGGACATTTTATTTTAGAACAGGATCCGGACAAGAAGGTACTCTATGTCACCAGTGAAGAGTTTACCAACGAGGTAATTGAATCTATTCGTAGTGGTAATGCGGCTTCCATGACCAAACTGCGTGAGAAGTACCGTAACGTGGACGTGCTCATGGTCGATGATGTACAGTTTATTATAGGTAAGGAAAGTACCCAGGAAGAGTTTTTCCATACGTTCAACGCCCTGCATGCTGCCCATAAGCAGATCATTTTATCTTCCGATAAGCCGCCCAAGGAAATGGAGACTTTGGATGAACGATTCCGTTCCCGTTTTGAATGGGGTCTGATTGCTGATATTCAGCCGCCCGATTATGAGACCCGAATGGCTATTTTGCGGAAAAATGCAGAGAACTACGACCGTCAGATCGATGAAGAGATCATCAAATACATTGCCACGAATATCAAGTCCAACATTCGTGAGCTGGAAGGTGCTTTTAATAAGATCATCGCTTTCGCTAAATTAAATAAGGTAGATCTGACACTTTCCCTGGCAGAGGAAGCTCTGAAGGATGTCATCTATCCCAATAAGCCTAAGGAGATCACTCCTACTCTTATTATTAATGTAGTAGCGGAACATTTTGGTGTGAAACCGGAAGATATCACTTCCAAGAAGAGAAATTCCGAGTTCGTACAGCCCCGTCAGGTCGTTATGTACCTGTGCAGAGAGCTGACAGATACTTCCTTTACTAATATAGGTAAGCTTTTAGGCAAAAAAGACCATACAACGATCATTCACGGCGTAAATAAAGTAGCCGCAGAGATCCAGACCAACGAGGAACTTCGTAATAAAATCGATATCATCACCAAAAAGATAAACCCCTCCTGATGTGTATATCTTGGGAACAAGATGTGTTTATCTGTTGATAACTGTTTTTAGGGCATAAATAAGGGCACGGCTTAGTGTGAATAAGTTAAGAGTTATTCTTAGGTTATTCTGCCAAATCCACTAAGATTTCCATTCCATTTTGCCTTGAAAAATAGTATAATAAGACTGGTTATGCACATATCAACATCCCTTATTAAGGAGACTACGAAATTCTTTTAATATTTTTATACAACGCGTATCCACGCGTACGCAAATCAACATGAAAGGAAGTTATGCACACATGAAATTAGTCTGTTCAAAAGCAAACCTTTTAAACGGCGTACAGATCGTATCCAAAGCTGTTCCCAGTAAGACTACAATGTCTATTCTGGAATGTATTTTAGTAGATGCTACTAACGGAGAAATTAAACTTACCGCCAACGACATGGAACTTGGCATTGAGACAACCATCGAGGGACAGATCGTAGAAAAAGGTATTATTGCCCTGGATGCCAAGATATTCCTTGAGATCGTGCGTAAACTTCCTGACAGTGATATTACCATCGAGACCGATGCTTCTTTTAAGACAGTCATTACCTGTGAAAAGGCAAAGTTCACCATTATCGGCAAATCCGGCGAAGATTTTTCTTATCTTCCCGCAGTAGAGAGAGATGACAGTATCGTGATCAGTCAGTTCACCTTAAAGGAACTGGTAAGACAGACGATTTTCTCTATCTCTGATAATGATAATAATAAACTGATGACAGGTGAACTGTTTGATATTAACGGAGATGAATTTAAAATCGTATCTCTGGACGGACATCGTATCTCCATCCGTAAGATTCAGATGAAGAACAGCTATGCTCCGAAAAAAGTAGTGGTACCCGGTAAGACTCTGAACGAAGTAAGTAAGATTTTACCCGGAGATGCTGACAGTGATGTAACGATTTCCTTCACAGAAAATCATATTGTATTTGAATTTGACAAGACTGTTGTCGTATCCCGTCTGATTGAAGGAGAATATTTCAAGATCGACCAGATGCTTTCCAGCGATTATGAGACAAAAGTAAAAGTCAACAAGAAGGAATTCTTAAGCTGTATCGATCGTGCTACTCTTCTAGTAAAGGAAGGCGATAAAAAGCCGATTATCGTAAATATTACAGATAACGGCATGGAACTTAAGATCAATTCCGCTCTGGGAAGCATGAACGAAGAAATTGATATTCAGAAGCAGGGTAAGGATCTGATGATCGGATTCAATCCCAAGTTTCTGATAGATGCTCTTCGTGTTATCGATGATGAGGAAGTAGATCTGTATATGGTAAATCCTAAGGCTCCCTGCTTTATCAAAAATGTAGAGGAAAGCTATATTTACCTGATCCTTCCCGTGAACTTTACGACAGTAGCTTAGAAATGAGGTTATAGATATGCATACAATCCGTTTGAAGGATGATTATATTAAGCTCGGTCAGGCATTAAAAGCAGCCGGCGTGGTAGAATCCGGCGTGGATGCTAAATTTGCCGTACAGGACGGTCTGGTAAAAGTAAACGGACAGACCGAGACCCAAAGAGGCAAAAAGCTGGTATCCGGAGATAAAGTGGAATATGATGGCGAGACCATCGTAATAGAGTAAGCAGGTTACTATGATCATCAAATCAATAGAATTGGCAGATTACAGGAATTATGATTCTCTTGTCCTGCAGTTCGACCGTGGTACGAATATTCTCTACGGTGACAATGCGCAGGGCAAAACGAATATCCTGGAAGCAATATATGTCGCTGCCACCACCAAATCGCATAAGGGAAGCAAGGACAGAGAAATCGTTAATTTCGACAAGGAAGAGGCTCATATCAGAACATATCTCGAAAAGGACGGCAAAGAGATCCGCGTGGATATGCATCTGAGAAAGTCCAAATCCAAGGGAATTGCCATTGACGGTCAGAAGATCAAGAAAGCAGCAGATCTTCTGGGACTTTGTAATGTCGTATTTTTCTCACCGGAAGACCTTGGAATCATTAAAAACGGTCCTGCAGAGCGAAGAAGATTCGTAGATATGGAATTGTGCCAGCTGGATAATTTCTATCTCTACAATCTCAATCATTACAACAAAATCGTAAATCAGCGTAACAAGCTTCTGAAAGATATGTATATGAATCCGGATCTGAAGGAGACCCTGACCATCTGGGATATGCAGCTGGTATCCTACGGAAGCAAGATCATAGAGCGCAGAAAGCTGTTCGTAGAACAGCTCAATGAGATCATTTATGAGATTCATAAAAAGCTGTCCGGCGGCAGAGAAGAAATCCGTATCCAGTATGAGCCGGATGTGGAACTGGATGAATTTGAAAGTAAGTTAAAAAACAGCCAGGATCGTGATATGCGGGCGAAAATGACATCCGTTGGACCCCACAGAGATGACTTTTCCTTCCTGGTGGGGGACGTAGATATCCGGAAGTTCGGATCCCAGGGGCAACAGCGTACTGCTGCTCTCTCTCTAAAATTATCGGAAATCGAACTGGTAAAACGAATTACGAAAGATACACCGGTCCTGTTACTTGACGATGTATTGTCTGAACTGGACAGTAACCGGCAAAACTATCTGTTGAACAGCATCGGAGATATTCAGACGATCATTACCTGTACCGGTTTGGAAGAGTTTGTAAATAACCGGTTTGAAATCAACCGGGTATTCAAGGTATCCGCCGGAACTGTCACCTGTGTAAACGAAAATATGGGACTGAAATCAGAACCGGAAGCATCCGGAACAGATGCGTATAATTTTGGCAGCCTGTAGGGCAGAATGTGAGGAATCATGAGCGAAGAAAATATGAACAATACCGCGGTAGAACATGAATACGGCGCGGATCAGATTCAGATATTGGAAGGTCTGGAAGCTGTAAGAAAGCGTCCGGGAATGTATATCGGTACCACATCCAGCAGAGGACTGCATCATCTGGTATATGAGATCGTAGACAATGCGGTAGATGAAGCACTGGCAGGATTCTGTGATACCATTGACGTAACCATCAATGAAGACAATTCCATTACCGTTATTGATAACGGTCGAGGAATTCCCGTAGGTATCAACCACAAAGCAGGTATTCCCGCAGTAGAAGTCGTATTTACAATTCTGCATGCCGGCGGTAAATTCGGCGGTGGGGGATACAAGGTATCCGGCGGTCTGCACGGCGTAGGTGCATCTGTTGTAAATGCCCTCTCCAACTGGCTGGAAGTAGAGATCTGCCAGGGCGGCAAGGTATATAAGCAGCGTTACGAGAGAGGTCATGTGTGCTATCCTCTGAAAGAGATCGGCACCTGTCCTATGGAAAAGACCGGTACGAAGGTAACTTTCCTGCCGGATGATACGATTTTTACCGAGACGACAGTCTATGATTTTGATGTACTGAAGAGAAGACTCAGAGAGATGGCATTCCTGACCAAGGGGCTGCGCATCATTTTAAGAGATAACCGTACCGAAGAAGAAGCTTCTCTGGAAGCAATGTCTGCGGAACATGAAAATGAGCAGATCAGTGAGCTGTTACAGAGAGCACAGGAAGATGCCAAAGATACCTCTGCATCTTCCGATGATCCTGTTTCCGATGATGCAGCAAAGGAAGCTTCCAAGGATGATTCCGAGGCTTTTGCAGATGCTTTTGCTACTTCCGAAGAATCCACTAAAGCCCGTACCGGCGGCAAGATAGGTAAGATACATACCATTACTCTGGAAAATGGTAAGAAACAGAAAGTCGTTGAGTTCTACTACGAAGGTGGTATCAAGGAATTTGTTGCTTACCTGAACAAGAGTAAGGAGCCTTTATACGAAAATATCCTGTATTTTGAAGGCGAGAAGAACAATGTGTACGTGGAAGTATCCTTCCAGCACAATGATTCTTATAACGAGAGCGTATTTAGCTTTGTAAATAACATCAATACTCCTGAGGGAGGTACCCATTTACAGGGCTTTAGAAATGCTATCACGAAGACTTTTAATGATTATGCCAGAAGTGCAAAGCTGTTAAAGGACAGTGAGCCAAATCTGTCCGGTGAAGATATCCGTGAAGGTCTGACCGCTATTGTCAGTGTCAAGATCGAGGATCCTCAGTTTGAAGGACAGACCAAGCAGAAACTGGGCAACAGTGAGGCAAGAGGTGCAGTTGACAATATTGTAAGTGAGCAGCTGACTTACTTCTTAGAGCAGAATCCGCAGATTGCAAAGTCTATCTGTGAGAAGTCCATCCTGGCACAGCGTGCCAGAGAGGCAGCCCGTAAGGCAAGAGATCTCACCAGAAGAAAGACCGCATTAGATACCATGGCTCTGCCCGGTAAGCTGGCAGACTGTTCCGATAAAGATCCGAAGAACTGCGAAATCTACATCGTAGAGGGAGACTCCGCAGGAGGAAGTGCGAAGACAGCACGTTCCCGTGCAACGCAGGCTATCCTGCCCTTACGTGGTAAGATCCTGAACGTAGAGAAGGCAAGACTGGATAAAATCTATGCCAATGCCGAAATCAAGGCAATGATTACTGCTTTCGGTACAGGTATCCATGAAGATTTCGATATAACGAAACTGCGTTACAATAAAATCATCCTGATGACCGATGCCGATGTAGATGGTGCTCATATCAGTACTCTTCTGCTGACCTTCATCTATCGGTTTATGCCGGAGCTGATCAAGCAGGGACATGTATTTTTGGCGAAGCCGCCTCTGTATAAGCTGGAGAAGAATAAAAAGGTATGGTATGCCTACAGCGATGAAGAACTTGACAGTATTTTAAGTGAAGTAGGTCGTGACCAAAACAACAAGATCCAACGTTACAAAGGTCTGGGCGAGATGGATGCGGAGCAGCTCTGGGAGACTACCATGGATCCCGAGAGACGTATTCTGCTTCGTGTAAATTACGATGAAGAGACAGAATCCGAACTGGATCTGACCTTTACCACTCTGATGGGTGACAAGGTAGAACCCAGAAGAGAATTCATCGAAGAAAATGCTCAGTTTGTTAAAAACTTAGATATTTAATTATTTTTATAAATGTGAAACGTCGTATTTTACGACAGAATGTGAGGAAACATGAACGACGATATTTTTGATAAGCCTTCGGAGGCTGAGATTGATAAAATCCATGAAGTCGATCTGAAAGAAAAAATGGAAACTTTCTATATCGACTATGCCATGAGTGTTATCGCATCCCGTGCGCTTCCGGATGTGAGGGATGGTCTGAAGCCGGTACAGAGACGTGTACTCTATTCCATGATCGAACTGAACAATGGTCCCGACAAACCGCATCGTAAGAGTGCACGTATTGTCGGTGATACCATGGGTAAATATCATCCTCATGGTGACAGCTCCATCTACGGCGCATTGGTTAATATGGCACAGGAATGGTCTACCCGTTATCCTCTGGTAGACGGTCACGGTAACTTCGGTTCCATGGATGGTGACGGTGCCGCAGCTATGCGTTATACCGAGGCAAGACTTTCCAAGATTTCTATGGAACTTCTGGCAGATATCGGTAAGGATACGGTAGATTTTGTACCGAACTTTGATGATACCGAAAAAGAACCCGTGGTACTGCCCAGCCGTTATCCTAACCTGCTGGTCAATGGTACTACCGGTATTGCGGTAGGTATGGCAACCAATATTCCTCCTCACAATCTTCGTGAAGTGGTACAGGCTGTTGTTAAAATTATTGATAATCGTATCGAAGAAGACAGAGATACTACCATCGATGAGATTCTTCCCATCGTGAAAGCTCCCGATTTTCCTACGGGAGGATTGATCCTGGGTACTAGAGGCTGCGAAGAGGCTTATCGTACCGGACGTGGTAAGATCAGAGTACGTGCAGTGACCAATATCGAGACACTGCCCAACGGCAAGAGTCAGATCATTGCTACCGAGCTACCTTATATGGTAAATAAGGCAAATCTGATCATCAAGATTGCCGAGCTGGTAAAATTAAAGAAAATCGACGGAATTACAGATATCCGTGATGAGTCTAACCGTGAAGGTGTCCGTGTGGTTATCGAACTTCGTAAGGATGCCAATGCCAATGTCATTCTGAATCAGCTGTACAAGCATACACAGCTGCAGGATACTTTCGGTGTGATCATGCTGGCGCTGATTAACAATCAGCCCAAGGTCATGAATCTGTTAGAGATGCTGACCTACTATCTGAAGCACCAGGAAGATGTGGTTACCAGAAGAACCAAATACGATCTGGGCAAAGCAGAAGAAAGAGATCACATTTTACAGGGATTGTTAAAGGCTCTGGACTTCATTGATGAAGTCATTACCATTATCCGCGGCAGTCAGAATGCACAGATTGCAAAAGAGCGTTTGATGGAGCGGTTTGAACTGTCCGATGTACAGGCACAGGCAATCGTAGAGATGCGTCTGCGTGCTCTGACAGGTCTGGAAAGAGAGAGACTGGAGAATGAGCATAAGGATCTGGTTGTAAAAATTGCGGAGTTAAAGGCTATTTTGGCAGATGAAAAGCTGTTATTAGGTGTCATTAAGACAGAAATGAGCGCTATTGCCGAAAAATACGGTGATGACAGACGCAGTAAGATCGGTTATGACGAACTGGATATCTCCATGGAGGATCTGATTCCGAAGGAGAATACCATCATTGCCATGACCAGTCTCGGTTATATCAAGCGTATGACCGTAGATAATTTCAAGGCACAGAACCGCGGCGGTCGCGGTATCAAGGGAATGCAGACCATTGATGAGGATTACATCGAAGATCTGCTGATGACGACGACTCATCATTATCTGAACTTCTTCACTAATATGGGAAGAGTCTACAGATTAAAAGCATATGAGATTCCGGAGGCAGGACGTACCGCAAGAGGTACCGCTATCGTGAACCTCCTGCAGTTGGCACCCGGTGAGAAAATCACCGCAATGATCCCTATCCGGGAATATAGCGATGACAAGAATCTGTTCATGGTAACCAAGACAGGTATTGTGAAGAAGACTCCGTTGATGGAGTTCTCCAATGTCAGAAAGAACGGATTAACTGCTATTAACTTAAGGGAAGAGGATGAACTGATTGAGGTGAAGATCACCGACAGCAACAGTGAAATCTTCCTGGTAACGAAGCAGGGTATGTGTATCCGCTTCCAGGAGACCGATGTCCGTGCCACCGGCAGAGCTTCCATGGGTGTTATCGGTATGAACTTATCTCCCGGAGATGAGATCATCGGTATGCAGTTACAGACTCAGGGCAGCGACCTGTTGATCGTATCTGAGAACGGTATGGGTAAGCGTACCAACATGGATGAATTTACCGTGCAGAAACGTGGCGGTAAGGGTGTGAAATGTTATAAGATCGTGGAAAAGACCGGTGATGTAGTGGGTGCAAAAGCGGTCAATGATGATAACGAAATTATGATGATTACCACGGAAGGAATTATCATTCAGCTGCGTGTTCAGGATATTTCCACGCTCAGCAGAATTACTTCCGGTGTGAAACTGATCAATCTGGATGAGGGCGTGAAGGTAGCACAGATCGCCAAAGTGCGCGAAAAGCTTTCCAACGGTGACCATGAATTTGACAATATCGAAGAAGCCATGGAACAGGTAGCGCAGGAAGTCGGCTCCGAAGATGAGGACGAAGCAGAAGAAAATCTGATCTTCCCCACCGAAGAAAATGAAGACGACGAATAAAGATATATGAGAGGCATGAAAAATGGAATCTTATAGTATATTCCGGGATCTGGCAATTATTATAGTATTTGCCAAGGTGTTTGGTATTATTGCGAGAAAATGCAAGGCACCCCAGGTCGTGGGTGAGATTATTGCCGGTCTGCTGATCGGACCCAGTGTACTGGGTCTGGTACAGCAGTCGGATTTTCTGATTCAGATGGCGGAAATCGGTGTTATCCTGCTGATGTTCTCCGCAGGTCTGGAGACGAACCTGAAAGATCTGATGAAGACAGGTTTTGTGGCATTTCTGATTGCATGTATGGGTGTATTTGTTCCTTTGGTAGGCGGAACTTTACTGTACATGGGCTTCTACGGAGTGGCACCCTGGGGATCCGAGAAGTTCTATGAAGCTGTATTTATCGGTGTTATCATGACCGCTACCAGCGTAAGTATTACCGTACAGTCTTTGAAGGAACTCGGCAAGCTGAAGGGCAAGGTTGGCACGACCATTATGAGTGCCGCTATTATCGATGATGTCATTGGTATTATCGTACTTACTTTTGTCATTGGATTTAAGAATCCGGATTCCAATCCGGGAAGTGTGGTTATCTCTACTCTTCTGTTCTTCCTGTTTGCGATTGGCGTCGGATTTGTATTGTTCAAGGTATTCCAGTATCTGGATAACAGATATCCGCATACAAGACGTATTCCTATTTTAGGTCTGGCACTTTGTTTCATCTTCGCATATGTAGCGGAAGTATACTTTGGTATTGCAGATATTACCGGTGCTTATGTAGCAGGTATCATCCTGTGTTCCATTCGGGATTCTGAATACATAGCCGAAAAGATGGATATTAACTCTTATATGATCTTTGGACCGATCTTCTTCGCAAGTATCGGACTTAAGACCAGCTTTGATCATCTGAACGGAGAATTTGTACTGTTCTCCATCGGATTTGTCATTGTAGCACTGCTTTGCAAGATCATCGGCTGCGGTCTGATGGCAAGAATCTGCAAATTCAAGGGACCGGATGCATTGAAGATCGGTGTCGGCATGATGACCAGAGGTGAGGTTGCCCTGATCGTGGCACAGAAGGGATTGTCTGTGGGAATGATCGGATCGGAATATTTTACTGCGGTAATTCTGTTGATTATCGTATCCAGCATCTCCACTCCTATCCTGCTTAAGATTCTGTATACGAAGCATGCGGAAATAGATTAAAAATGGATCAGAAGCGTTTTGAAGAAGCTAAGAGAAAAATTATAGGCGTGGACCGTCAGAGACTGGGAATCGGCACTCTCTCAGAGAAGACGGTTCATGCTATTTTTAAGGATTATTATGAGCCGGATGAGGATCATCAGGAGATTCCCATAGAGAATTATGTGGCGGATATTTATAAAGATGGGGAGATCATTGAGATTCAGACGAGACAGTTCAACCGCATGAGGGGGAAACTTAAGACTTTTCTGCCTTTATACCCTGTTACCATTGTCTATCCGATTCCGTATGAAAAATGGCTGATCTGGATCGACGAAGACAGCGGAGAATTGAGCAAAAAACGGAAATCTCCGAAAAAGGGATCTCCTTATCAGGCTTTTAAGGAACTGTATAAGATCAAAATGTTCCTGAAGAATCCGAATATCCGGTTTAAATTTGTACTGGTGAATATGGAAGAATACCGGCTATTAAACGGCTGGAGCCATAACAAGAAAAAGGGTTCCACCAGATATGACCGGATTCCGACGGATCTGATCGAAGAGGTGGAAATCTGTCAGCCCAAGGATTATCTGCAGTTTGTGCCCTATGAGCTGGAAGAGCCTTTTCACAGCAAGGATTTTGCAAAGGCAGCCCACATCCCTCTCTCACTGGCGCAGACGGTATTAAACATTTTATTTGAAATGGGAACGGTGGAACGGGTAGGAAAACAGGGAAACAGTTATTTATATAAAGTAGTAGATATATAAAAGATATAAAAAGAGGATTAAGCCGTGTGGCTTAGTCCTCTTCGTCTTCCTGATGGGATTTCGGCAGGGAGAAAATAAATTCGCTTCCTACGCCGGGAGTACTGATTACATTAATATGCTCATCATGAGCATTGATGATCTCTTTGACAATGGAAAGTCCCAAACCGGTTCCCTTTTTATCCTTGCCGCGGGACAAGTCAGATTTATAAAATCGATCCCAGATCAGCTTCAGGTCTTCCTTTGGAATACCGATTCCGGTGTCTTTTACAGAGACAAACAGCTTATTTTTCTTCTCTGAGGTCTCAATGTGGATCACAGAATCATGATGGCTGAATTTAATGGCATTGTCCATGAGGTTATAGAGAACCTGTTGGATCTTGCCCATATCTGCGTGTACATACATTTCATTGCCGGTGAGGATCATTTCGATGGCAATAGATTTGCTGTGGCAGGTGCCTTCAAAAGAAGCTGCGGTGTTACGGATCACTTGGTTAATATCAAAATCCGTCTTGTCTAAAAGCATTCCCTTGGTATTCAGATTATTCAGGGTCAGCAGACTGTTGGTCAGTTTGGTCAGTCGTTCGGTCTCATTCAATACAATATTGATGTATTTTTCATGCATTTCCGGTGGAATCGTACCGTCTAACATGGCTTCCAGATATCCCCTGATAGAAGTCAGAGGGGAACGGAAATCATGGGAGACATTTGCCACGAACTTTTTCTGGTCATCCTCGGAACGGGCAATCTCACTTGCCATATAGTTCAGACAGGAAGCCAGATAACCGATTTCATCCTCGCTGTCCACCTGAAATTCGTAGTGCATATTGCCGGCAGCATATTGCTCTGTGGCATGGGTGATCTTCCGCAGAGGAATGTATACGATCTCGGTAAAAAAGATCAGGATGATCAGAGACAACAGGAACAGGATCGCCAGTGTAATATAGGAAATATTTAACAGGCTGTTACAGGATTCCTGAATATCATTCATATCGGTGTGGATGACCACGTAGCCTCTTACTTTGTAATTAGAAGTAATGGGAGCAAATACGGTAAGTACATCTGAATCAAAGTTGCCGAAGAAATCTCCGACAATATAATAAGAACCGCTGGTCACGGTCGGATCAAAATTCTCGATGACAACCACATTTTCCACATCTAAGGGGGTATTGGTATCCAGCACCAGTCGACCGGAAGGATTAATAATGCGAATCTCGGAATTCAGATATACTGCCAGGGAATCCAGCTGCATTTTTACGGTCTCCAGTGTGGTCTCACTGGTATATAATCCGCTGGCATAGGTTCCGGCAATCAATGTCGCTTCGGAATAAAGGCTTTCCGCTTTTTCCCGGACCAGGTGTTCCTTGGTCATATTGGGAACAAAAGTCGTGACAATAATAAAACCAAATACACCAAAAATAAAATATGCAAGTATAAATTTTAGATAAAGTGTTTTTTTCATAACAGATCCTGCTTTTGGTATGAATTAATTGCGTACTTCAAACTTATAACCGATACCCCAGATGGTACTGATCTTCCAGTTGGCATGATCCTTGATCTTCTCGCGGAGACGTTTGATGTGCACATCCACGGTACGAGTGTCACCGATATATTCGTAGCCCCAGATCTGATCCAGCAGCTGCTCACGGGTAAATACATGGTTCGGTGAGGACGCTAAAAAGTAGAGAAGTTCCAGTTCTTTCGGAGGCATTTCCACAGTATGTCCCATATAGATAACGGAATAATTGGTCAGATTGATGGTCAGATCCGCATATTCCACACATTTGTCATTGGAATTCTCGGTAGGAGTACTGGTGGGTTTGTAACGTCGGAGAACTGCCTTGGCGCGTGCCACCAGTTCCTTGGAATCAAATGGTTTTTCCATATAATCATCGGCACCCAGTTCCAGTCCCAATACCTTGTCGAAGACTTCACCTTTTGCGGAAAGCATGATGATGGGAACGGAATATTGCGCCCGGACTTCTCTGCACACCTGATAACCGTCGATGCCGGGAAGCATCAGGTCTAACAGAATCAGGTTCGGTGCAAAGCTTTCCATAGCCGGCATCACGGATTCTCCGTCATTGACGATCATAGTCTCAAAACATTCTTTCGTCAGATACAGAGAGATCAGTTCCGCAATATTATTATCATCATCTACAATGAGAATTTTCTGTTTACTTACCATATCGTAAGAACCTCCTGTCAGTTATTATTATTTGAAGGTAACAATAGTTACACCGGCATCGCCTTCGCCGTATTCGCCCAGCCGGTATTCTTTGACATATTTCAGGCGCTTTAAGTGAGACTGTACGGCACTGCGCAGGGCACCGGTGCCTTTTCCGTGTACGACTCTCACACTGGGCAGGTGTGCCAGATAGGCATCATCCAGATATTTATCCAGCTTTGCGATGGCTTCGTCCACCGTACATCCCAGTAGATTGATCTCGGAGGATACGGAGAAGGATTTGGACATTTTCAATTTGCCGGTATTGGTGCGCTGCAGCGCAGGTGCGGTGATGGTCTCCTCTTTTATCGGCATGAGGTCGTTAATATTAGTCTGCATCCGCATGATTCCACACTGTACGAACAGATTGCCCTTGGCATCCGGCAGTGTATTCACGATTCCCTTCAGATTCATGGAAATAATCTTCACGGAATCTCCTTTTTTCAGCTTCTTCGGGTCTACGGTCTTCTGGTTGGCGGGTTTCTTTTGTGTATTGCCGAGAGCCAGTTTTCCGTTCTTTTCGTTGATTTTGTCACGGACCTTTTGTCTCTTTTTCTCCAGTTCTTTGATGTCAGCGGAAGCCCCTACTTTATTGAAATCACGAATGGTTTCGTCGGCGACATCCTTTGCTTCCTGAAGGATGGCTCTTGCCTTTTCATTGGCATCCCGCAGAATCTTATCTTTCGCCTGGTCGATCTTTTCGTTTTTCTTCTGTAACTGTTCCTGTAAGGTGCGGATCCGCTCTTTGTATTCTGCAATCTCCTGCTGTTCTTTTTCAATGGTCACGCGGCTCTGTTCCAGATCGGCGATGACATCTTCAAAGCTTTCGTCCTCTTTGCTGATCTGCTCTTTTGCGGCATTGATGATCTCGTCGGACAGTCCCAGTTTGGAAGAAATGGCGAAAGCATTACTTTTACCGGGAATACCGATGAGCAGGCGGTAAGTGGGGCGAAGGGTCTCCACATCGAATTCACAACAGGCATTTTCTACGAAGTTCGTGGAAAGTGCGTAGATTTTCAACTCGCTGTAATGGGTGGTAGCCATGGTGCGAATACCGCGGCCATGCAGGTAATTCAGAATGGCAATTGCCAGTGCGGCACCTTCGGTAGGATCGGTTCCGGCACCCAGTTCATCGAATAAGCATAGAGAATCCGCGTCTGCATGCTGTAAAATGTGGACAACTCTAGTCATATGGGAGGAGAAGGTGGACAGACTCTGTTCAATACTCTGCTCATCTCCGATATCCGCATAGACTTCCGAAAAAATGGACAGTTCGGAGCGGTCCAGCGCCGGAATGTGCAGTCCTGCCTGCCCCATCAGGGTAAACAGTCCCACCGTTTTCAGGGAGACGGTTTTACCGCCGGTGTTGGGACCGGTGATGACTAACAGGTCAAAATCCTTGCCCAAACGGACATCAATGGGAACCGCTTTTTTCTTATCTAACAGGGGATGTCTTCCCTTACGGATCTGAATATAATGGTCGGTGTTGAAAATAGGCTCTGTCGCATTCTGCTCCATGGCAAGCTTCGCCTTGGCAAAGATAAAGTCCAGTGTGGTCATGATCTTCTGATCCGCGGCAAGTTCGGAGGTATGGACGGCAGCCTGGCTGCTCAGATCGCCGAGGATAACTTCGATTTCTTCCTGCTCCTGCAGATCCAGCTCTTTTAACTGGTTGTTCAAATTCACAACAGCAGCCGGTTCGATGAAAAAGGTGGAACCGGTGGAGGACTGGTCATGCACCATACCGTTTACCTGGCTCTTATATTCCGCCTTTACGGGGATACAGTAGCGGTTATCGCGCATGGTAATGAGCGCATCCTGCAAAAAGGTACGGTAAGCGCCGTTTACCATGGAAGTCAGCTGGCTGTGAATTTTTTCATTGGTGGACAGCTTGGAACGGCGGATGCTTTTTAAGCGGGGACTGGCATCGTCAGCCATCTCCTCTTCTGAGAGAATGCAGCGGTTGATCTCATTTGCCAGCTGTGTCATAGGGGTGAGCCCTTCAAAATAGGCATCCAGACTGTCGTTCGGAAGGTCTTCCCGTTCTTTTTTGCCGTAGGTCTTGATCCGGCTGACATTGTCAAGAAAAGAGGCAAGCTTTAACAATTCGGACATGGACAGAGAACTGCCGATTTCCAGAGAACGAATGGAGAATCCTAAGTCTCTGTTGCTGCCAAAGGAAGTGCTTCCGATACGGAAGAGACGGGCTAAAGCGTCTTTGGTCTCCCGCTGTGCGGTTCTGATGGCAGTAAGATCCGTGGAAGGCACCAGCTCACGGCAAAGCTTTTTACCGGGTTCGGAGTCGGCTTTCTCCGTGAGAAGGTCAATGATCTTCGTATATTCTAAAGTGGTGAGTACTTTTGTGTTCATGTGGGGCTCCTTAAATAAAATATTCGCAGTACAATAACACGATTTTTCCGTGCTGCGCACTCTCGAAATTTCGCAGTACAAGCTCGAATATGCTCCGCATTTCCTCGCTGTCGGGCTATCGCCCTGTCAAAATCGGATCTGTCAATTTTGCCTGCGAGCAGTCAAATTGACATCTCTCGATTTTGGTACTGCTCAATGCTTAACACATTATACCATATTTATTGCCTTTTTTGGTACAGTTTTGTATAATTGAGATATTAGAGTCCTAAGGAAAAGCCGAGGTATCTGTAGGCAGCGAAGGAGGCATATTTATGGCGGATTCGCAAGAGAATAAGCAGAATAACAGTGGCACTCCCGAGAAGAACTTCATGATAGAGAAGATCAAGGAGCGTCCGGTGAATAAGAAAAAACTGTTGCGCAGGACATTGATCACGGCTTCCATGGCGGTGATCTTCGGTCTGGTGGCATGTTTTACTTTCCTGATATTGGAGCCGGTGATCAGCAACTGGCTGTACCCGGAGGAAGATCCGCAGGTGGTAGTATTCCCCGAGGATCAGGATGAAATGTCTCCGGAACAGATGCTGGCGGAGAATATGCAGCAGGAGAACCAAAACAATCAGTCGTCCTCTTCTGTCTCCAACGAAGTGATGGAACAGGAACAGATTCAGGAACTGTTATCCGGAATTATATTGGATCTGGACAATTATAAACAGATCTATAATGCACTTTCCCAGTATGTAGCGGAAATGAATCGCTCCATAGTCACTGTGACAGGAGTGTCATCCGGTGTAGACTGGTTCAATAACGTAAATGAGAGCAAGAATCAGTCATCCGGCCTGATCATAGCGCAAAATGGTAAGCAGTTACTGATTTTAACCGATTATTCCCCGGTAAAACAGGCAGATGACATTATTGTCACATTCAACGAAGGCACCCAGGCAGATGCTTCTCTGAAGGAAAAGGATGAGACTACAGGTCTGGCAGTGATTGCCGTGGAGCTGGATACCCTGAATGAAGACTTTTTGAAAAATGATATTACGATTGCTACATTAGGATCTTCCAATATCAGAGATATTGCCGGACTTCCGGTAGTAGCTTTGGGACGCCCCATGGGTACGAACGGTTCCGTAGGCTATGGTATCATCACTTCTTCCGCCAGTGAGTCAGCGGCATCGGATACTACTTACCGCATTTTGCAGACGAATATTGTGGGAAGCCAGAATGCAGGTGGTGTATTGTTCAATCTTCAGGGACAGGTCATCGGCATCATTACGAACGGCAAGTCTGCCACGGATATGAAAAATATGGTATGCGCTTACGGAATTACGGAATTAAAGCGTCATATAGAAAAAATGTCCAATGGAGAAAAGTTTGCATATCTGGGTCTGAAAGGTGTAGGTGTCACCGAAGAAGCCAACAGTGAACTGGGAGTTCCTTACGGCGCTTATATTACAGAGGTGGAAATGGACTCTCCCGCCATGCTGGCAGGAATCCAGCAGGGGGATGTCATCACGGGATTCGGAGAGCGTGTAATCGTTAATTTTGATGAATATACGAATTCTCTGCTTAGCATGAAGCCCGGGGACAGCGTGGAACTGACCATTATGCGGCAGTCTCAGCAGGAATATAAAGAAATGAAATTCAACATTACCTTAACGGTGTTGAAATAGATTGACAGAAAGGTTTGGACAACAAAATGAAATTCATTAAGGAATTAAAAGAAGGCGACAGAGTATTTGATATCTATCTCTGCAAGCATAAACAGGAGGCAGTGACTAAGAACGGAAAGCCCTATGAAAGCGTGATTTTACAGGATAAGACCGGAACTATCGATGCCAAGGTATGGGAGCCGAATAATCCGGGAATCGGTGATTATGATGATCTGGATTACATAGAGGTATATGGTGATGTGACGAATTTTCAGGGGCAGTTACAGATCAGCGTGAAGCGTATCCGTGTCTGTCATGAAGGAGAATACAATCCTTCCGATTATCTGCCGGTAAGTTCCAAAGGCATCGACACTATGTATAATGAATTAAAGACTCTGATCGGCAGCATTAAAAACACCCATTTGCATCAGTTGTTGCAGGATCTGTTTATTGACGATGCTGATTTTGCAAAGAAATTCTGCAACTCTTCTGCGGCCAAGACGGTGCATCATGGTTTTGTAGGCGGACTGCTGGAGCATACCTTGGGAGTTACCAAGTTGTGTGACTACTACTGCTCTGCTTATCCCATTTTGCAGAGAGATCTGCTTTTGACAGCGGCTATGTGCCATGATATCGGAAAGGTAAAAGAGATTTCCGCATTTCCGGTAAACGATTATACTGATGATGGACAGTTATTGGGACATATCGTGATGGGCGCACAGATAGTTGGTGAGCGCGCTGCCCAAATTGATGGTTTTCCTCACAATCTGCTGGCAGAATTACAGCACTGTATTCTGGCGCATCACGGCAAACTGGAATACGGTTCTCCCAAGGTGCCTGCTCTGATCGAGGCGGTGGCTCTGAATTATGCGGATGATACCGATGCCAAGATGGAGACCTTTAAGGAAATTCTGGAAAATAACAGTGAAAACAGCGGATGGCTGGGCTACAACAGACTGTTTGAATCCAACTTAAGAGCTACCAAAATGGAGTAATTATCAAGGGTAATACGACTAATTCTGTGAACATACAGGAAAGTGAGGAAGCATATGGAAATCAGTGCATGTGTAAAATATGTGGGTGTCAATGATCATCAGGTGGATCTGTTTGAGGGACAGTATAAAGTTCCGAACGGAATGGCTTACAATTCCTATGTGATCCTGGATGAAAAAATTGCCGTTATGGATACCGTGGATGGATTTTTTACCGAAGAATGGCTGAACAACGTGGAGCAGGTGCTTGCAGGGAAAACTCCCGATTATCTCGTCATTCAGCATATGGAACCGGATCATTCCGCCAGCATTCCGGCTTTCTTGAAAAAATATCCCAAAGCCACGGTCGTATCCACAGCCAAAGGTTTCCAGTTCATGGAACAGTTTTTCCCGGAATTTTTCGCCGGACAGGGACTGCCCGCGGAGCAGCGTGTCATTGCGGCAAATGACGGTGTCCTGGAACTGGGACAGCACAGTCTGCATTTCGTCTATGCTCCCATGGTACATTGGCCGGAGGTCATGATGACCTATGAAGCAACAGAGAAAATACTGTTTGCCGCGGACGGATTCGGCAAATTCGGTGCTCTGGATGTAGAGGAAGAATGGACGGATGAGGCGCGTCGTTATTATATCGGAATCGTCGGAAAATACGGTCCGCAGGTACAGGCGGTTCTGAAAAAGGCAGCAGGACTGGATATTCAGACTATCTGCTCTCTTCACGGTCCGGTACTTACGGAAAATCTGGGCTTCTATCTGGAAAAATATGATCAGTGGTCCTCCTATCAGCCGGAAGAATCCGGTGTTGTCATTGCCTATGCTTCTGTCTACGGCAATACCAGAAATGCCGCGGAATATCTGGCAGATGTTTTACAGGAAAAAGGACAGAAAACAGTACTGTATGATCTGGCGAGATGCGATAAGGCAAAGGCTGTTGCCGATGCTTTCCGCTACGACAGACTGGTGCTGGCAGGCATTACTTATAACGGAGACCTCTTCCCCTGCATGCGCAGCTTTATTGAAGGTTTGACCGAGCGGAATTATCAGAATCGTAAGGTGGCAATTATTGAGAACGGCACCTGGGCACCCATGGCGGGCAAGTTGATTCGGGGAATGTTTGAAAAGAGCAAAAATCTGACATTTACGGAGACTACGGTAAGTATCAAGTCTGCTATGAATGAGCAGAACAAGGGTGAGATTGGAAAACTGGCTGAGGAGCTTTGCTAAAACTTCGGAGTGGGCGTTCTGGCAGAATGGCACGAAGCATATTAGAAAATGGGGATGTTTGAAATTTGATTCGCGATTCCTCCGACGAAAGGAATTGTCTGCGGAATGGAGATTAGTATGGAATATAAAAAAAATGATCGTGTGACGGTAACCATAGAGGATATGGGAAGTGACGGAGAAGGAATCGGTAAAGTAGACGGTTTTACCCTCTTTATTAAAGATGCCGTTATCGGCGATCAGGTGGAAGCCAAGATCATAAAAAGTAAAAAGCACTATGCTTATGCCAGATTAGAGAAGGTGTTACAGCCTTCTCCTTTTCGTGTGGAACCGAAATGTGCATACCACAGACAGTGCGGCGGCTGTCAGCTGCAGGCACTCTCCTACTCCGAGCAGCTGCATTTCAAGGAACAGAAGATCCGCAATAATCTGATCCGGATCGGAGGGTTTGATGCGGAATACATTGATGAACGCATGCAGCCCATCGTAGGCATGGAGGAGCCCTTCCACTATCGCAATAAAGCACAGTACCCCATAGGAACTGACCGGGAGGGCAATGTCATCACCGGTTTCTATGCCGGACGTACCCATACGATCATCGCCAATACAGACTGTGCCCTCGGTGCTTCCGAAAATCAGCAGATCCTCGAAACCATACTCTCCTACATGCGGAAAAACAAAGTGACCACCTATGACGAAGTTACCGGCAAGGGTCTGATACGTTATGTATTGATCCGGAAAGGCTTTACCAGCGGACAGCTGATGGTATGTCTGGTCATTAATAAAAAAATGACAAAAATGTCATACCCTTCTGTAGGTGTACAGAAGAATACCAATGAGTTTTTACCCAATCAGGGAGAATTATTGGCTGCACTGGCAAAAATCAAAGATATGACAAGTGTGTCAGTCAGTATCAATACGGAAAAAACCAACGTGATCATGGGTACAGAGATCCACAATCTCTGGGGTGAAAGTACCATTGAGGATACAATTCACGTAAGAGACATGCAGAAAGAAAATTATCCCTATACCGGGGATGCCTTGACCTTTAAGATTTCTCCCCTCTCTTTCTATCAGGTGAATCCCGTACAGACCGAGAAGCTTTACAGTCTTGCGCTGGAATATGCCGGACTGACCGGAAAAGAGACCGCGTGGGATCTCTATTGTGGCATCGGAACTATTTCTCTCTTCCTGGCAGGCAAAGCCAAAAAAGTATGTGGTGTGGAGATCATCCCCCAGGCAATCGACGATGCTAGAGAGAATGCAAAGAGAAATCATATTGAAAATGCCGAATTTTTCGTGGGCAAGGCGGAGGAAGTCCTGCCGGAATTCTACGAAAAGGCAATGAAGGAGGCATCTTCCGATGAAATGCTCCACCCGGATGTCATTGTCGTGGATCCTCCGAGAAAAGGCTGTGACGATGCCTGCTTAAACACCATGCTCCACATGCAGCCCGAACGCATCGTATATGTCAGCTGCGACTCCGCTACCCTCGCCAGAGACCTGAAGATTCTCTGCGACGGCGGTTATGAGATCCGTAAGGTTCGCGGCGTGGACCAGTTCGGGATGACTGTGCATGTGGAGACGGTATGCCTTTTGTCCAAACTCCACGAGGCGAAGTAAAGTAAATATGGATAAATTCGATATAACGAGTGTGGAAATGAAAGGGATTGAGTCTTCGGACATTGGGAATAAAACCTGATGTTCGTAGGCTTTTTGTATACAGAAAAATTTTTCGCGGTTATAATAAACATGACATATAGCTGTGATGCCATATGTTTGCGAATAGGCTTAGGAAAATCAAGGGTTTCCAGATTCGGGAAAAGTGATTTGACACAAGTTTGACACAACATTTGACACGAAAAAAATA
>CAVJMX010000041.1:0-22186 GCA_963650795.1 Bacteroidales bacterium H4 | reverse complement strand
TATAGCATAAAAAATGTATTCGTCAACTACTTTTTTATATTTTTATTATATTCTTCGTATCTCTCATAAGAATAAGAACCGCAGACTATACACTACTTAAAGAACTTATCATAAATTCCGAACAGGAAAATAAAGATTACGATCAGCGGCAGTCCGTAGGTCAGATAACCTCTCATCCAGTCGTGAACTTTTAAGCCCTTGCCGGTATTGACTTCTTTTTTATAATTCTCCCATCCCCAACCGTATCTGGTCACACAGAACAGCAGATATACCAGGGATCCTAAAGGAAGGAACAGATTGCTTACCAGGAAATCCTCAAAATCCAGTACTGCTCCTCCGAAGACGGTGAAACCGTCCCAGCTCCAAACATTGTAGCCCAGTACACAGGGAACAGACAGGGCAATGATCAGGAACAGATTCACCAGGCATGACTTCTTACGGCTGGCACCGGTCAGTTCCATGCCGCAGCAGATGATATTTTCAAATACTGCCAGCACCGTAGACAATGCCGCGAACGCCATGAACAGGAAGAACAAGCTTCCCCACAGGCGGCCGTAAGGCATATTGGCGAAAATATTCGGTAAGGTAATGAAGATCAGGCTGGGACCGGAGGTCTGATCCACGCCGTAAGTAAAGCAGGCGGGGAAAATGATCAGTCCCGCGGTAATTGCCACGAAAGTATCCAGCACTACGACTCTCACAGACTCTCCCATCAGGGAATGATCCTTGCCGATATAGCTGCCGAAGATCGCCATGGCGCCGATGCCCAGGCTCAAGGTGAAGAATGCCTGGTTCATGGCACCTACCAGCGTAGATACCACACCGACTTCCTGCATACGCTGGAAGTCAGGCACCAAATAGAACTTCAATCCTTCCTTTGCTCCCGACATGAAAAAGCTGTTGATGGCAAGCACTACCATGATGGCAAGCAATGCGATCATCATAACCTTCGTAACACGCTCCAGACCGTTCTGCAGTCCGCCGGCGCAGACAGCGATACCGATGATTACCACCAGTACCATCCAGAACATCATAACCTTGGGATCTGCCAGCATCTGGGTAAACTGGTCCGCTACCGCATCCGCGGAAAGTCCGGACAGCTTACCGGTCGCTGTCATATAAAAATAATGTAACATCCAGCCGGACACGGTAGTATAAAACATCATCAAAAGATAACAGCCTGCCAGTGTGAAATAACCATGAATATGCCACTTCTGACCCGGCTTTTCCAGTACCTGATAAGCCTTGACCGGACTCTTTTTGCTGGCTCTTCCTACAGCAAATTCCATGGTCATAATGGGCAGTCCCAGAATCACCAGGAAGATCAGATAAAACAATACAAAGGCTCCGCCACCGCCCTGACCTGCCATGTAAGGGAATTTCCACACATTACCAATACCAATGGCGCAGCCGGCTGACAACAGGATAAAACCTAAGCGGGATTTCAAACTCTCTCGTTCCATTATGCGAGCTGCCCCTCCAATACTTTAGCCGCTTCTGCGATAGCTGCGGGAATGCCTGCGGGATTCTTACCGCCGGCCTGCGCCATAGTGGGGCGTCCACCGCCGCCACCGCCTACCAGTGCGGCAATTCCCTTGATCAGGTTACCTGCATGAGCACCGGATTTTACAGCACCGTCAGTAGCCATGGCGATCATATTTACCTTACCATCCTGTGCAGACAGCAGTACAACAACGCCTTCGCCAAGCTTATCCTTGAGCTGGTCGCCCAGGTCTCTCAAGCCATTCATATCCACACCGTCTACGCTGGTTGCCATAAGCTTTGTTCCCTTCACTTCCACTATCTGATCCATGACATCGCCCAGTGCGGACTGTGCCATCTTCGCCTTGAGGGATTCATTCTCTGCATTCAAAGCCTTCAGTTCTGCCTGCATATGCTGAATCTTTTCGATCAAAGCTGCGGGTGCAGACTTGGCGACTACAGCTGCCTTGTTGAAGTTCTCTTCCATTGCCTGATAGTATGTCATTACATTGGCGCCGGTCAGTGCTTCGATTCTTCTGACGCCGGCTGCAACACCGCTTTCGGACAGGATCTTGAAGTATCCGATCTCGCCTGTGTGCTTAACATGAGTACCACCACACAGTTCCTTGGAGAAATCTCCCATGGATACCACGCGGACGGTCTCACCGTATTTTTCTCCAAACAGAGCCATAGCTCCGCTCTTCTTCGCATCTTCGATGCTCATGATATCGGTAACGACTGCAATGTCCTCTGCGATCTTCTCATTCACAAGAGCCTCTGCCTTTGCAATCTCCTCTGCAGTCATTGCCTGTCCATGGCTGAAGTCGAAACGAGTTCTTGTGCCGTCCTGATAGGAACCCTGCTGTTCTACATGGTCACCCAGCACGATCTGCAGTGCCTTCTGTAACAGATGGGTTGCGGAGTGATTCTTGCAGACACGCTTTCTGTTGTCGGTATCTACAGCAAGCTCTGCGGTATCACTTACGGATACGCTGCCGGATACAACCTTACCTACATGTCCGATGCGGCCGCCTGCGATCTTCACAGTCTCGGTCACTTCAAAAGTACCGTTTTCGGTACGGATCACACCAAAGTCACCTTTCTGTCCACCCATGGTAGCATAGAACGGAGTAACATCGGTGATCAGAGTACCATTCTCTCCTTCTTTTAAGGTATCCACCAACTCGGTCTCGGTGGCAAGTGCCACTACCTTGCCCTCTGCGGTCAGACGGTCATAGCCTACAAATTCGCTGGTGACCTTCTCATCCAGCGCATCGAATACGCCTGCGGCGGTAGTCAGCTTCTGGGAGAAGTTCTGTCCTTCTCTTGCCTTCTGCTTCTGCTCTTCCATGGCAGCGGCGAAGCCTTCCTCATCTACGGTCAGATTCTCTTCCTGTGCCAGCTCTACGGTCAGCTCCAGAGGGAATCCAAAAGTATCATAGAGATAGAATGCGGACTTGCCGTCGATTTCCTTCTTGCCTTCGCTTCTTTTCTGTTCCAGAATCTTCTGCAGTTCCTTCATGCCGTTCTCCAGAGTGCTCTCGAAACGGGCGATCTCCTTCTGCAGCTCGCTTAAGATGAACTCACGATTCTTCTTAAGTAAAGGATAGCTTTCTGCGTAGATCTCATCAATATACATGGCAGCAATGTGTAACAGCTGCTCTGTGGTCATATTTAAGGTACGTCCGTGTCTTACCGCACGACGGATCAGACGACGGAGAATATAACCGGCACCGGTATTGGAAGGAAGCAGTTTTGCTTCGTCACCGATCAGCATCACACTGGTACGCAGATGGTCAGCCAGAATACGCATGGATCTGGTCAGCTTCTCATCCGCATTGTATTTGGCACCGGAAGCCTCTTCAATATAGGCGATTACCGGAGCAAACAGGTCGGTCTGGTATACATCTCTGGTACCGTTTAAGAATGCCAGAATACGCTCCAGTCCCCAGCCGGTATCTACATTCTTCTGCTTTAAGGGAGTCAGATGACCGTCATGATGCTTCTCATACTGCATGAATACGTCGTTGCCCAGCTCAGTGTATTTGCCGCAGTCACAGCCGGGTCCGCAGTTTGGTCCGCAGTCCGGTCTGTCTGCAATATAGAACATCTCACTGTCAGGACCGCAGGGACCGTATTCCAGTCCCCACCAGTTATCGTCAGCGGGAAGATAATATACGTTCTCCTTCTTGAAGCCGGATGCTATACGATACTGTGCACCTTCTTCATCTCTGGGAGCATTCTCATCGCCTGCGAATACGGTGGCAGCCAGATGGTCTGCATCGAATCCAAACACCTGGGTCAGCAGTTCAAAGCTCCACTGGCAGCGTTCCTTTTTAAAGTAATCGCCAAGACTCCAGCTTCCCATCATCTCGAAGAAGGTTACATGGCTCTTGTCACCTACGGAATCAATATCGTTGGTACGCACACAGCCCTGTACGTTGCAGAGTCTGGTGCCCAGAGGATGCTTCTGTCCCAGCAGATAAGGCATCAGAGGCTGCATACCGGCTACGTTGAACATAACACCGGTAGAACCATCGGATACTAAGGATACCGCTCCCACATCCACATGCCCACGGTCTATATAAAATTGTTTCCAGGCTTTTCTCAGCTCATCAGAAGTGAATTGTCTCATTTCTCGTTCTCCTTATTTATATAAAAATACTCTTAACTGTTCAGAACCTACATTTCTACATTATAATGTTATCATTTCGCCGCGTCAAGGATAAAACGGCACTCTGCCGCTATCTCCAGAACGATAACTGCTGGCAGATGGAATAAAATCTCGACGGATCTGTGCTCACCAGAGTCTCACTGCTGTCAATAAACAATAACAGGAAGTTATATGCCATGCAGACAGCGAACGCAATATTCTGGAAAATACGAAGCAGCTTTGCCCGGTCGGCATTCTCCCCGTTATACTGCCATGCGGCATAAAAGCAAATTAAGCCCCCGATGTAAAACAGCCACCCAAAGTCGCTGTAATACCGCTGCAAAATACCTGCCGCCTCCGCATCCGCAATGACGATCGTGGTTCCAAACAGCAGGGTCATCCATGCCATGGCATACATCCGCTTTCCCTTCCCTGTATTTGTCCCATTCTCTGCGAACCACTTCCGGTGCCCCAGGACGAAAAATGCGGCAAGCGGAATCAGATTCACTGTGAAAAATCCTCCAAAGGTGCCCTCACTGATGGTCTTGCCCAGGTAAGTTGTCTTATGCATAACCTCTAAAAGGTACGGGAAGGCTGCGGATACAGCGGGCAGCTGGAACAGATAAGTAAACAGTGCATAGGGGATTCTCCCCAGCTCTACGCCTCTCTTCGTCATATCATTCGTGGTCAGGTTATAGTTAGCTCCGAAATCAAACACCGATCCGAACCTTTTATAGTTATAAATCATCAGACATGCGGCAACCACGGCGTACATAAGGATCGCTGCAAAGGTTTTCCCCTTACTGTCTTTCGAAAACAGCTGCCTTTTTACAAACACAGCATTCCAGAAGATCGGGAAGATCAAAAACGATCCCAGTAAAAGCTGCGGTCTGCATCCCGCTACCAGTGCCATACACAGACACCCCGCAGCCAGCTTCCAGCCGTTTACTTTTGTCTCCTCCAGGGAAGAAAGCCAAAAAGAGAGTCCGTATACCGACAAAGTGACTCCCATCAGGATCGGCAGCGAATAATAATCCGGTCTGCGCATAATGGTCAGTGCTCCACAGCCGTTGATCATCATCAGTGTCGTAAAGATCCATGTGGTAAACGGGACTTTCGGAAAATACTTCCGCCGCAGTTCTCCGGTCAGTACAAACGTACCAATAATCAACAGGATTCCCACGATTAGTATCCCCACCCAGGTTGGGAACGCCGTCCCGGTCAGCAGATACCAGGGCAGGTAAAATACCAACACCGGCACCACACCGAAATAGACATAATAAGCACCGTGGTAATAGGCAACATCCCACAGGCATTCCTCCCCGGCATTTTCCAGTATCCGGTTCCTTGCATCAAAATCATAAGGATTCTCCATGGTCAGCAAGGATGCCGGAGGCGCATCGTCCAGATACAGATGTCCTTCGCTCAGCGCCACCGCCAGCTTATGATACTGCATATGGTGCTCCCAGGGCACTTCCCGGTAGATCGGATTTAACAGGACTGCCCCGGTAAACAGTGCAGCCTGCAGCAGAATCACCGCTACAAGAATCTTTTTTTCAGGAAGCTTCTTCTCCACAGGGCATACTGCCAGCTGTATCCACAGAATTGTCAGGAGTGTCAGCAGGAAACGGAGTGCGGAAAAGCGCATGGGAATCCGGGGATTCAGTGTCATCTCGTGGATCCGCACTGTATCGCCCTCATCCGCGGAGAAAATGATCACCATGCTGTACATTTTTCCGGATAAGTGCAGGGTCATATCACCGGTAGACGGAACCTTCTCCATGACATTCCTCTCACCTACCAAGTAATAGTCCTCGTTGGCCTCATCCCGGGCATAGATGGCAACATAAGAAGCATAAGCGTCATCTTCTTCATTATCGTTCTCAATGGAAAAGGACAGATGCAGGGAATTGACTCTTTCCTCCATATTGTCGCTCTTCAGCTTCAGGGTCTCCTCCACTGTGAAGCTACCGTCCTCATTCTGAGCACCGCCCGCATACACCTTCGGAGTCACTTCGATGGGGTCATTGAAAAGTGTCAGATACGTCCGGTATTGGAATACCGTCACCTCTAACAAAAGCGCCAAAACCAAGGCATATCGTATTCTGTGTTTTCCCGGCTTCAGGATATTACTCAGCTTCTCGTTCCAAAATTTCATGCAATTCTCCCCGGTATCCCAATATTTTCTCTGTATCATATAAAAAAGAGCAGAATACCTTCTGCTCCTTTTTATGTTGCGAACGCGCTCTTAGAATGTAAATTTATCTGCAAAATAAGCATCCAGATCTGCGATTGCTACACGCTCCTGCTCCATGGAATCACGGAAACGTACGGTTACGCAGCCGTCTGTCTCAGATTCAAAGTCATAAGTTACGCAGAAAGGAGTTCCGATCTCGTCCTGACGGCGATATCTCTTACCGATGTTTCCTCTGTCATCAAATTCACAGTTGTACTTCTTGGAAAGCTCTGCGTAAATCTTCTCAGCGCCCTCATTCAGCTTCTTGGACAGAGGCAGAACTCCAATCTTCACCGGTGCCAGTGCGGGATGGAAATGCAATACGGTACGCATATCACCGCCCTCTAACTCTTCCTCGTCATAAGCAGCACATAAAAATGCCAGAACAACTCTGTCCGCTCCCAGAGAAGGCTCTACTACGTAAGGGATGTACTTCTCCTTCTTCTCATCGTCAAAGTAGGTCATATCCTCACCGGAGGTATTCGCATGCTGGGTCAGATCGTAATCGGTTCTGTCCGCGATACCCCACAGTTCGCCCCAGCCGAAGGGGAACAGGAACTCAATGTCGGTAGTTGCCTTGCTGTAGAAGCACAGCTCCTCGGGAGAATGGTCACGCAGACGCATCTCGTCTTCCTTAATGCCTAAGGAAAGCAGCCAGTCACGGCAGAAACCTCTCCAGTACTGGAACCACTCCAGATCGGTACCGGGCTCACAGAAGAATTCCAGCTCCATCTGCTCGAACTCTCTGGTACGGAATGTGAAGTTACCCGGTGTAATCTCGTTACGGAAGGACTTACCGATCTGTCCGATACCGAACGGAATCTTCTTACGGGAAGTTCTCTGTACGTTTTTAAAGTTTACAAAAATACCCTGTGCAGTCTCGGGTCTTAAATATACGGTATTTTTTGCATCCTCGGTAACACCCTGGAAGGTCTTGAACATCAGGTTGAACTGGCGGATATCGGTAAAGTTGTGCTTGCCGCAGGTAGGACAGGGAACATTATGCTCCTCGATGAAATTCTTCATCTCCTCCTGACTCCATGCGTCTACGCTGCCCTCGATGGCAATGCCGTTCTCCTCGCAGAAATCCTCGATCAGCTTATCTGCACGGAAACGCTCATGGCACTCCTTACAGTCCATCAGAGGATCAGAGAAGCCGCCCAAATGTCCGCTTGCCACCCAGGTCTGGGGATTCATCAGGATCGCACAGTCCACACCTACGTTATAGGGGCTTTCCTGAACGAACTTCTGCCACCATGCCTTTTTCACATTATTCTTCAGCTCCACGCCAAGGTTACCATAATCCCAGGTATTTGCCAGTCCGCCGTAGATCTCAGAACCGGGATATACAAAACCTCTTGCCTTTGCCAGAGATACGATTTTCTCCATTGTCTTTTCCATGTCAGTACCAAACCTTTCCTACTTATGTATTTGTATTACTCTATAACTATTTCTTCATCAGTATCGTAACGACACCATCGGACTGGGAGGCATCCACACAGCCATCCTCCCCCATGACCACACCCTCACTGATATATAATACAGGGTATGGACAATAAATATATGCACTGGCATTGGTAATGATCAGATGCCCCTTCTCCAGAGCCTTCTCTAACTCATCCGTATCTGCCGGAGTTCCGTCCTCTGCATTCACCAGCTCCAGGTTCAACGTGTTCCCCTGCGCCAGAGCTTCCACCCGGGTTCCGTAAAACAGCTGCTGTTCACTATATTCAGCGTAGCTGTCCGTGCTGTCGAATTCCTGCACGACCTGCACCAGGTTTCCGTTATTCAGGGTCTGCACCGTCTTCACTGTCATTGCATCTTGCTGTGTATCCGTATGAGCGGCATTGAACTTTTCCGCCTCTTCGTCCACCATTTCCTTCAGTCCGTCTATGCTGTAGAAATCTTTATCGAAGGTATTGACCAGGTAAGAGGTCACTTTTCCGTCCTTTTCCACCACCAGCGAAGTATTCACGACCTCCTCGGGGAGCTTTGCAGTCTGACCGCAGCCGCTTAAAGACAGCACAAGCATTGCTGACAATAAAGTCGTAAGAACCTTTTTTATTCTATTCTGCCTCATAAATGAGTCTCCTTTTTTGGCATCAGCCATATCCGATTTTAACATAGAGTTTTCAGTATTTCAAGACTTTTGAACGACCTGTCCATGAAACGCCTGCGATATTCCGACGCGATCTGCGATAATTCTGCGAGAACCTTGTCCGATACGGTAAAAGTATACAGTTTTTCCACGGGGCTCTCCGCTATGTAGTTCATGGCATACAACGTAGATTCTTCCAGGCTTCTGCCTTCCGGTGGTCCCGGATATTCACCGTTCACCGCAATGGCCTTCAATTCAAAAATGCTGCGCACCAGTTCATTGGGAAGGGACGGTGCACACAGCGCTCTGAGCGACTGGTACAATAATTTCATCATCTCCCGCTCGTCATTGTTCTCTCGGCAATAATAATCCGCCACCTCCGCAAAATACATGCCGTAGCAGGCTCCCACATAATCTGTCATCAGTTCTTCAAAATAGTTCCTGATATCCGCTTCCGATATGGTATAAGAGCTTCTTCCCTCATAGAGTCGAAACGTACCAAAAGCAAAAGGGTTGGTCGCTGCCGCCAGCCGGTTGCCCGGCTTTCTTGCCCCTCTGGCAAAAGCAGTGATCTTCCCTTTTTCTCTGGTAAGCAGGCTCACCAGCCTGTCATATTCACCAAAAGGTGTCTGTTTTAATACAATTCCTGTTACATACAGGGATTCCTGCATGATCCGTCCTCCCCGGCGAAAGATTCGCGCTTCCTTCCGCCCTGCAGTCCACCGGGGTGCTGCCACATCCCGCAGCGGGGAACTCCGTCCTCCCCGCACTCTGCAGGTAATTCAGGTAATCCTCCACTCTGCCGGTATGTTCAAATTGCTGCCAGTAATTCGTGAACTGCATCTTACGCATCCCCCTTTATCAGTGTGTTATCCTCTGTAAAAATAGGGTCTGCAAATTTCGTTTTTCTATTCGCCCATCTCGATGTCTTTCGGATTATATCCGAAATTCTTAAGCAAAATATCGCTGTCTCTCCAGTCCTTTTTCACCTTTACCCAGAGCTGTAAATTGACCTTCATTTCCAGCATATCCTCGATCTCCGGACGTGCCTGGGAACCGATCTTTTTCAACATCTGTCCACCCTTGCCGATGATGATGCCCTTGTGGGAATCTCTCTCGCAGATAATCGTGGCTTCGATGTCACAGATCCTGCCTCTCTCCTTCATGCTCTCCACCGTCACTGCAATGCCGTGAGGGATTTCTTCGGATAAAAGACGCAGTGCCTTCTCTCTGATCAGCTCCGCCACGATCTGGCGCATGGGCTGGTCGGTAATCGTGTCCTCGTCATAAAATGCCGGACCGTAGGGCAGATATTTTAAAATGCACTGGATCAGTACATCCGTGTTGTCGCCTTTCAGGGCGGACACCGGGACGATCTCCTGGAAATCCAGTTCCTTGCGGTAAGTATCGATGAATGTCAGGATATCGTCCTTTTTCACGGTGTCTGTCTTATTAATAACCAGGATCACGGGTGTCTTGGTCTTTTTTAACTGTTCGATAATATGACGTTCTCCGGCACCGATGAAATTCGTAGGCTCCACCAGCCACAGAATCACATCCACATCATTTAACGTATGCTCCGCCACGTTCACCATGTAGTCACCCAGCTTGTTTTTCGCCTTGTGGATACCTGGGGTATCCAAGAATACGATCTGCCCCTCTTCCAGGGTCAGTACCGTCTGGATACGGTTACGGGTGGTCTGCGGTTTGTTGGATGTAATAGCGATCTTCTGTCCGATCAGGCGGTTCATCAGGGTGGACTTACCTACGTTGGGACGTCCGATCAGTGTGGCAAAGCCGGATTTGTATGCCGGATTTTCGTTCATTTTCTATTTCTCCTGTTCTTTCTTATTCTCAGTCGTCTCTGCATTCTGCAGGGTCTTCTGCATCTTCGCTTCCTCTTCGGCGAATTTTTTCTGCTCCTCCGCGCGGATACGTCTGGTACGCTTTTTGATCTTTTTCAGGATCAGGATGATAATGAGGATCACCACTGCCCAGATCACCAGATAAGGGATATGGATTACGAACCAGATGGCTGCTTCCTTAATGCCTTCGCCGATGCTCTTTAAGCTGTCCATAAATCCCGCGCAGATGCGTTCCCATGTGGTCTCTTCCTCTACCGGTGTGTAGACCTCTACTTCATCAATATAAAGGTATACGGTGCTGTAGTCAACCTGATTGTCATAGCTGCGCAGCTGGGATTCCATGCTCTCTAACTGGTATCTCACATCGGACAGACGCTGCTCGATGGTGATAATATCCTCGACGCTCTCCGCCTGCTCCAAGAGCTGTAGGAGTCTTTCCTGTTCGGTCTTCAGAGCATCTCTGTGGCTCTCCAGATCCACATAAGTTAACGTCACATCCTGTACATTTTCCGTGCGGCTGGTCACATTGCCCAGATCCGATACGGTATTTAAGAAATCGTCCAGACGATCCTTCGGGATACGGATGGTCATATTCGCGTTCCTGGTAGAACGATAGTTATAATAACTACTGCCGTTGTAGGCATCCAGACTCTCTATGTAACCGCCGAGCTCCGTCACTTTGTTCTCTACAGCGGATAAGAGCTTGTCATATTCTCTGGTCTCCACGTTCATGTCTACGTTTTTGATCAGTTTCCGCTCTGTGGCTGCCACACTGACGGCACCTTCCTCAGATACCGCGTTCTCCGCCACATCCGCACTCTCTGCGTTTTCTGTGCCGAATCCACCGTCATAATATTGCTCTGCGGAAGCTGCTGACGTCTCATTGGATACGGCAAAATCCGCATCCATGAGATCGCTGATGCCGTATTTGCCGCCTGCCGAACTTCCGCAGGCTGACAATGACAATATCATGCCGGCTGTGAGTAATCCTGTAATGATTCTTGTTTCAAAATTTCGTTTTTTCATAACCCCCTCCATTTAGAATAAATTCTCAACCTTCAGAAAACGTTCCTGTTCTTCCTTCACCTTGGAAGCCGTACCTACCACGCAGAGCAGATCCTCCTGCATAAATGCACGGATATGTGCGGACAGTGCCCGGATGTCTTCTTCGGTAGCGGACAGCAGTTCGTCACGCTCTCTCTGCAGGGCTTCCGCATCCAGTCCCGTCATATACGCACTTAAAGAATACAGTCCCTTCGCTGCGGGATTCATGGGCACATCCAGATCACTGACAGCGCCGATGATATACTGGGTCATGGTGCGCTCGTCTGCCGTAAACTCTGCGATGGCATCCGCTGCTTTTTCGTAAGTTTCAATTGTTCTGCCCAGGTTCGGATCTCTGTAGGAGACAAAATAGCTGTCACCGGATCTGCCGAAGCTGCACATGCAGCCGTAGGCACCGCCCTTTACACGGACATTGACCCACAGATACTCATAGCCCATCATGACTTTCAGCACTCTTAAGGCTCCGGTGTACTTCAGACCACTCTTGCGGAAATTACCGGCACGGCATACATAATTGACCTGACCGGAGGTTAAGAAACCTTCGTTCTTCCGGGAAACTTCCGGGATGTAACGCTCTTTTTCCACAGGTTCTGTATAGAGTGCCGCCTTGAAAGCCTCCACCGGGGCATCCAAAAGTGCTACTGCCTTCTCTTCGCCCACGAAATCCACCATGAGATTCTCCGGACGGAAGATCATTTTTAATAAAGTCTGTAAGATCTCCACCAGTTCTTCTTTTTTCTCATCAAAATGAGCTTCTAAGTCTGCAGTCAGACGATAGAACGGAATGCCGGAGATCTCTTCGCTGACAGCCCCGGGAATACTGCCGTAGGATAAGGCTCTTCCGGCTGCCACACTGTGTCCGCCGGAGGTCATCTGTGCCTGCATCCGGGACTTACCCTCCGCCAGGATCTCATAGAGACGCTTGGCATCCGTGAAATCACTGGTCATGACGATCTCACGCATGAGGTCAATCGCTTCCGCGATACGGTCGTAGAACACCTTGGTCTTCAGTTCCAGGGTCAGGGTAAACTGATCCGTATTCTGCAATTTGCCGTAGACATTGTTCACCGCAGCCATGCCGCCGGTGACCAGATTCATCTCGTTAAACAGATCTCCGTAAGCATAATGCTCCGTGTTCAACAGTCCCAGGCACCCTTTTAAGATACCGATATACGGAAAATATTTTCCGGGGATCTGATCCAATTTGAAGATCAGACGCAGGTATCCGATGCCGTTGGTAAACAGATCATGATACAAAAGTGTGGTATTTCCAATGCTCCGCACTTCGTTCACCGGCAAGTTTGCCTCTTTTTTCATATCTTCCCGCTTAAGCAGAGGGATCTTCTCCAGATCCTCCTTCGCGTCTTCGCTCTCCTGGAATTCGGTCAGCTTGCGGAAAGTCTCTTTTACAGCTTCCAGTTCTTTCGGGCTCATGGCGGCTTTTACCTGCGCCAACTTCTTGCGTTGCTTCTGTTCCTGCTCTTCCAAAAGTCCCAACTTCGGCTGTAAGATCACGACGCTTCTGTGGGTATTGTCCAACAGATATTTCTGTACCAGTCCTTCAAAATATCCGGTCCTGACTTCCTTACGAAGCTCGGCAAAAGTAGCGTTTGCCTCGATATGGATAAAGGGAAGCTTGTCGTCATACAGCCAGCTGTCCAACACCTGTAAACCGTACATCAGTCCCTTAGGGTAAGAGCCGAAATCCGCCTCTCTGTATTTGAATTCGTAATAATTGATGCCGGCAAGCAGTGCCTTTTCGTCGAAGCCTTCCTTCGCTAACTTCTTAAGCACTTCTTCCGTTACCTGTAAAAATTCCGCTTCCTTGTCCACAGAAGTGTCCTTCGCCACCACACTGAAGTAAGGCTGGCGGATGCCATTCTCATAAATGCTGTAGACATCCTTGCCCACGCCCCGGTCTACCAGTGCCTGCTTTAAGGGAGCTCCCGGTGCGGAACACAGGGCGTAATCCAGGATCTGGAATGCAATGTAGAGCTTCGGATCCAAACTGTCGCCGACACAGAAGTTCTGGGACAGATAGGTATTCTCCTCCTCGTCCTCGCCCTCGCCGATAGGACAGTCTCTGACGATCCGGTTCGGAGTGGCAAATGCCGCCTCTTCCGTGACTTCGGAATCCACCTCCAGGGTATCATACGCAGACAGATAATGTTCATCGATAAAGGTCAGCTTCTCTGCCATATCCATGTTGCCGTAGAGGTAGATATAGCTGTTGGAAGGATGATAGAATTTCCGGTGGAAATTCAAGAACTCCTCGTAGGTCAGCTCCGGAATTACCTCCGGGTCACCGCCGGATTCGCAGCCGTACGTGGTATGGGGATACAGAGAGTTCATGATCTCCCGCTCCAGTACGTCATCCGGAGAGGAAAAAGCACCCTTCATCTCGTTGTAGACCACGCCGTTGACTTTCAGTTCTTCGTTGTCGCCCTCCAGCTCATAATGCCAGCCTTCCTGTCGGAAAATAGATTCGTTCTTATAAATGTTCGGATAGAAAACCGCATCCAGATAGACATGCATCAGATTCTGGAAATCCTTGTCATTGCAGCTTGCCACAGGGTATACGGTCTTGTCCGGATAGGTCATGGCATTTAAGAAAGTATTGAGAGACCCCTTTACCAGCTCCACAAAAGGATCCTTTACCGGGAATTCCTTCGATCCGCAGAGTACGGAGTGCTCCAGAATATGCGCCACGCCGGTGGAGTCCTTCGGAGTGGTACGGAAACCGATGTAAAATACTTTATTCTCATCGTCGTTGGATACCAAAGCCACTCTGGCGCCGGTCTTTTTGTGACGGCACAGATAGGTCACGCTGTTAATGTCCGGGATTTCCCGTTTTTCTATGATCTCGTATGTGGATAAATCTTCTACTCTCATTTATGATGTGTCCTCTTTCTATGAATTTAAAACGCTGCAAGAGCCAGTTTGCTCATGGAGATTTCCTGGATGACGACGCCCTTTGCTTCTTTTTCTTCCGGCGTCATGGCAGTCAGTTCCCGGATATTCAGTTCTTTCGTGACATAGCGTTTTTTGCCCCTGCCGAAGATTCCCTTTTTCTCCTCGATGATATTGATCTTCACTCTCGCCTTGATCCGGTCGTAGATCTTAACTAAAAAGCTGTCCGGCGCAAGGTAATACAGATGGGTCTCCAGCGTATCCCGGGGATCCACTTCTTTTTCCGCTAAAATATAGCGTTCCACGATCAGGCGGAATTTAAACGCTACCTCGTCCTGATCTAAGAGCTCCGCAAAGGTATATTTCGCGCCTATGTAGACCTTCGCCGTATCCTGTAAGCTGTATTTATAATTCTCATAAACTGTCTTTTGCATTGTTGTCGATATCCTCAATCTTGAAACCGCTCATCCGCACCGCATCCTCGATCATTTTGCGGGACATACCGGTCTCCTCCATCAGTTCCTCTATGGTCACCTTGCGCTGCAGTTCCTCTGCCAGTTCCCTGGCTTTGTCTGCCACCTTGTTGACCTTGTCTTCCACGCACTTGTCGATCTTGGCGTTATCCGCATGCTCGGCGATATAGTCTTCCATGGCATCCATGATCATCTTGCCAAGCATTCCCTCGACCTCATCGGGCTTCTCTAAGCTGCCTAACATCGTCACGCCGAAGGAAAGCGCCAGATTGCCTTCGCCTACCAGGTCCTCCAACAGCACACCCTGTCCGGCATAGAGTTTGGCGATCTCCGCCACGTCCGCCAGATGCAGTTCGATCAGACGCTGTTGTGCATCCGTCTCACCTGCCATGGCTGCGATGGAAAATGCCTGCTTCTCACCATCCGTGTAAGTGGGCAGCTCCGCTACTTCGTTCAGATATTCCTGTAAGTAATCCTTTTCCTCGTCTGATAAAAATTCATCGGGATCCATAGGCTGTCCGATACCGATTTTATGCTTTAACAGATAATCAAATACCATTTGCAGCTGTTCGCTGCTTAAATCCAGTTCCGCGAAGGCTTCCTTTACCTGCTCTTCGCTGATGCAGTTGCCCTGATCCCTGGCAGTCTTGCGGACCTGCTCCAGGGTCTGTGCAAATAATACTTCTTTATTCATATAAGATCTCCTTTATCATAACACACTTTTATAATAATACACTTTCTCCGTGCTTCGCACTCTCGAAAGTGTACATCCATTCGCAATCCGGACTATCGTCCTTCTTGCTCATGTCTGTTCGATTTGCTAATATCCGCACAGCATTGCCTGCGAGCAGTCATGCCGTAACGGATATTGCAAATCTTTATTTCACGTGCTCATGCGTAAATAAATGATACTGACAGTATTCGTAGTTGCCATTGCACTTGGAGCAGAAACGGAACTCCAGGCTCGGATCGTCCTCTTCCGTCCTGCCGCAGATCGCACATTTGTGTCTTGTGACTTTCGCCCTGCCCTCATTGGACTTCCGTTTATACTGTGCTCTATGGCGCATCTGCTTCGGTGAGATACGGCTTCTGTGCATTCTGAAAAAGTATAACACGAAATTAAGTAACGATGCTATAATGGCGAATCTGGTGAACACACCGCCGCGCGCCACATAATACAGCATAACCACTGCATCAAGAATACCCATCCATTTGACCTTTACAGGAATCACGAACATCAGCAATACCTGCATGTCCGGATAAGTCGCTGCAAAAGCAAGAAAGATCGACAGGTTAATATAATACGTACTGAAAGCATAAGATCCGTTGTAAAAATATACGGATGCCAGCTCTGCAGGCAGACTGCCGTACATCAGATATACCACACCCATGCACAGGAAGCTGCCGATGACTGTAAACAGGATTCCCGAGAAAATATAGACATTGTACCGGTAAGTTCCCCAGGTACGCTCCAGCGTGGTACCCAGACTATAATAAAAATACAGCATGATTATGGTGAAAATATTTAAGCTGCTGGGAGGCACGATGACCCAGGTCACCAGTCTCCAGATCTGCCCGTGCAGGATACGATAAGGATCCAGTGTCAGATACCCCAGCAGATTCGCACCTGCCGCACTTCCCATCAATTCTATTACATATCCTGCAACATAACTTAAAATAAGAATCAGTGTCAGATTCGGAATTGCATATTTTCCGAATTTTTTTTCAAATTTACTCATAAATCCAGTTCTCTCTTTCCATAGTTACGTTTTTTCTTTATATAGGATTGTACCATCCGCACGGAAATAAGTAAACCGCACGTTCTCTTTTTTCAGAGTTTTCCCGAAAATTTTAAGTTACATTTTACAAAACTTTAACAACTTATCCCCCGCTTTCTTCGTTGCATTATGGTGCTTTTTGTCGTATAATGAGAATGTTTTGTTGATGAAATTTTGCATTTAATAAGAAGATTTTTTTATTTCAGGAAGGATGTATCACATGAATTCACAGAAAAAATACGCAACTCTCGGCATAGATATCGGTTCCACCACTGTCAAGATTGCTATTTTGGACGAAGAACACAATATTTTATTTTCCGATTATGAGCGTCACTTCGCCAATATCCGGGAGACTCTGTCCGGGCTTCTGAAGAAAGCTTACGACCAGTTAGGTGAGCTGCAGTTGCACCCCATGATCACCGGTTCCGGCGGTCTGACACTGGCGAACCACTTAGGCGTTCCTTTTACCCAGGAGGTCGTCGCTGTAGCTACTTCCCTGCAGGAGTTAGCCCCCAAGACCGATGTCGCTATTGAGCTGGGCGGTGAAGATGCGAAGATCATCTATTTTGAAGGCGGTAACGTGGAGCAGCGTATGAACGGTATCTGCGCCGGCGGTACCGGTTCCTTCATCGACCAGATGGCGAGCCTGATCCAGACGGACGCTTCGGGTCTGAACGAATATGCGAAAAATTATAAATCTCTCTACACCATTGCTGCCCGCTGTGGTGTATTTGCCAAGACCGATATCCAACCCCTGATCAACGAAGGTGCTACCAAGGAAGACCTGTCTGCTTCTATTTTCCAGGCAGTGGTGAACCAGACCATCTCCGGTCTGGCATGTGGTAAGCCCATCCGCGGTCACGTAGCTTTCTTAGGCGGACCGCTTCATTTCCTGTCCGAGTTAAAGAAAGCCTTTATCCGTACCTTAAATCTGGATGACGAGCACATTATCGACGTGGACAACTCTCATCTGTTCGCTGCCATCGGTTCCGCGCTGAACGCAAAGGAAGAAGTCTGCATCAGTCTGTCCGATATGGTGAAAAAACTGTCTTCCGATATCAAGATGGAATTTGAAGTAGAGCGTATGGAGCCCCTGTTCGCAGACAAGGCGGCTTACCAGGAGTTTGTGGAGCGTCACAGCAAGCATCACGTGACTACCGGAGATTTACAGTCCTATCAGGGCAAGGCATTCTTAGGTATCGATGCAGGTTCCACCACCACGAAGATCGCACTGGTAGGCGAGGACGGTTCCCTCCTGTATTCCTTCTACTCCAGCAATGACGGAAGCCCCTTAAAGACCGCGATCCGTTCCCTGAAGGAGATCTACTCTCTCCTGCCCGAGGGTGTGGAGATCGTGCGCTCCTGTTCCACCGGTTACGGTGAGGCGCTGATGAAGGCTGCTTTCATGTTAGATGACGGTGAAGTAGAGACCGTGGCACATTACTATGCCGCCGCATTCTTCGATCCCAGCGTTGACTGTATCTTGGACATCGGTGGTCAGGATATGAAGTGCATCAAGATCAAGAACCAGACCGTGGACAGCGTACAGTTAAACGAGGCTTGCTCCTCCGGCTGCGGTTCCTTTATCGAGACTTTTGCAAAGTCCCTGAACTACACCGTACAGGATTTCGCACAGGCTGCCCTCTTCGCAGAGCATCCTATCGATCTGGGTACCCGTTGTACCGTATTCATGAACTCCAAGGTAAAGCAGGCGCAGAAGGAAGGTGCTTCCGTAGCGGATATCTCCGCTGGACTAGCTTATTCTGTCATCAAGAATGCTTTATTTAAGGTAATCAAAGTCTCTGATGCTTCAGAGCTTGGTAAAAATATTGTCGTACAGGGCGGTACCTTCTACAACGATGCTGTTCTGCGCAGCTTTGAGAAAATTGCAAACTGTCAGGCGATCCGTCCCGACATCGCCGGTATCATGGGTGCTTTCGGTGCGGCACTGATTGCCAGAGAGCATTATGAGGACGGTTATGTGACCACTATGCTGAATTACCAGAAGATCTGCGATCTGCAGTTCGAGACCAGCATGGCAAAATGTAAGGGCTGTACCAACAACTGTCGTCTGACCATCAATAAATTCTCCGGAGGTCGTCAGTTCATCTCCGGCAACCGTTGCGAACGTGGTATCGGCGGTCAGAAGAACGCCCACAATGTACCGAACTTATATGAATACAAATTACATAGATTATTCTCCTACGAATCCCTGGATGCCGACAAGGCTCCCAGAGGTGTGGTGGGTATCCCCAGAGTGCTGAATATGTACGAGGACTATCCGTTCTGGTTCACCTTCTTCACCGAACTGGGCTACCGCGTGGTACTCTCTCCCAGCTCCAACCGTAAGATCTACGAGCTTGGTATCGAGTCCATCCCCAGCGAATCCGAGTGTTATCCGGCGAAGCTGGCACACGGTCATGTGACCTGGCTGATCCGTCAGGGCATTAAGTTCATCTTCTACCCTGCCCTGTTCTATGAGCGCAACGAATTTGAAGATGCAAACAACCACTACAATTGCCCTATCGTTACTTCTTATTCTGAGAATATTAAGAATAACGTGGAGGAGATTGCCGGCGGCGACATCACCTTCCGCAATCCGTTCATGTCCTTCAGAGATCTGGGTACAGTAACGGATGCGCTGACGAAGGAATTCACCGAAATTCCCGCTTCCGAGATCGCCGCAGCCTGCGAAAAGGGCTGGAAGGAACTGGCAAATGCCCGTCATGATATGGAGAAAAAGGGCGAAGAGACTTTGGAATACTTACGTCAGACCGGCAAGCGCGGTATCGTGCTGGCAGGTCGTCCCTATCATGTAGACCCGGAGATTAACCACGGTATTCCCGAGTTGATCACCTCCTACGATATGGCAGTGCTGACCGAGGATTCCATCTCCCATCTGGCGAAACCGGAGCGACCGCTCATTGTATCCGACCAGTGGATGTACCATTCCAGACTTTACGCCGCTGCAAGCTATGTCAAGACGGTGGAGAACCTGGATCTGATCCAGTTGAATTCCTTCGGCTGCGGTCTGGATGCCGTTACCACCGATCAGGTGAACGATATCCTCTCCGGCTCCGACAAGATCTACACCTGCTTAAAGATCGATGAAGTTAACAACCTGGGTGCGGCACGTATCCGTATCCGTTCCCTGTTGTCTGCGATCCGTGTCCGTGAGAAAATGGGCAAGCACCGCAACATTCGTTCTTCCGCCATCGAGAAGGTACAGTTCACCGAAGAGATGCGCAAGGACTACACCATCATCTGTCCGCAGATGTCCCCGATCCATTTTGAGATCTTACAACCTGCATTCAATGCCTGCGGTTATAATTTCGTTGTGTTGGACAACGACAACAAGCACTCCGTGGATGTAGGTCTGAAATATGTTAATAACGATGCCTGCTATCCTTCCCTGCTGGTGGTAGGTCAGATCATGGAAGCACTGCTGTCCGGCAAATATGACCTGAACAAGACAGCCATCATCATGAGCCAGACCGGTGGCGGATGCCGTGCGACGAACTATATCGGATTCATCCGTCGTGCCCTGAAGAAAGCAGATATGGAGCAGATTCCCGTCATCTCCCTGAACCTGGCAGGTATCGAGAGCAATCCCGGTTTCCACCTGAATGCGGATCTGATGTTGCGTGCCGCTGTAGGTGCAGAGTTCGGTGATATTTTCATGCGCTGTGTTTACCGGATGCGTCCTTACGAAACAACTCCGGGTTCCGTGGATGCTCTGCATCAGGAGTGGCTGAAAAAGGTACAGGCATTTGTATCTGCGAAGCATATCAGCATTCCGAAGTTCCGCAAGATGTGTGTACAGATCATCCGTGATTTCGATGCGATTCCGGTACTGGATATCAAGAAGCCCCGTGTCGGCGTGGTCGGCGAAATCCTGGTGAAGTTCTCTCCTGCCGGCAACAACCATCTGGTAGAGCTGTTGGAAAGCGAGGGTGCGGAAGCTGTGGTTCCCGACCTGATCGACTTCATGCTGTACTGCTTCTACAACCAGATCTACAAGGCAGAGCACTTGGGCACCAGCAAGAAGACCGCGAAGATCTCCGCACTGGGTATTTGGGCAATCGAGCATATCCTACGCGGCTCTGCCGTGAAGGCATTTGAAGAAAGTAAGCATTTTGATCCGCCCACCAGCATCTACAAGATCGTCTCCTATGCGGAGCCCATCGTATCCATCGGCAACCAGACCGGTGAAGGGTGGTTCTTAACCGGTGAAATGGTGGAGCTGATCAAGGAAGGCGTACCGAACATCGTATGTACCCAGCCCTTCGGCTGCCTGCCGAACCACGTGGTAGGTAAGGGCGTTATCAAGGCGCTGCGGAAGGCTTATCCTTCCTCCAACATCGTAGCCATCGACTACGATCCCGGTGCCAGCGAAGTTAACCAGCTCAACCGTATCAAGCTTATGCTCTCCACCGCCCAGAAGAATTTGAAGAAGGGCGAGGAAGCGGAATAATTTCCTTAACTGCCCCTGCGACAGGGAATCCTATGAATTCCCGTCGCGGGGGTGATGTTAACCATTTTCGCTAAAAGTAATTTTTAGAGTGTTTTAGTACAAAATTTCTTATATTTCTTCTTTTTTTGTATCAGATTTTCTTTTTTCTTCTTTCTGGTACAATCATCAAGTTTTCCACATGAAATTTAGCCGTTTTTGTATTTTTTCTGCTTTTTTCCCCTATTTACACCAAACCATTTTGAAAGGAGTTTTCATGATTCAAAATTTAGACACTCACCTCAATAAATTGCAGGCACAATGCGACTACCTGCGGCGCAAACTTGTTACTTTTCCGGACGGAGAATTATCCATTCAAAAGAACGGAGCTTACCACCGCTGGGTTATCAAAAATAAGGAGCAATCTGTATATTGTCCAAAGTCAAATCGTTCTCTTGCGGAAGTTATGGCTTTAAAGAAATATTATTCACTTCTCCTGTCGGAAGCCGAAGCAGAACTTTCTCTGTTGAAAAAAATATCTTCTACAAGTCGTTCCAAGACTTTATCCGCGTCTGATCTACTAGCTGAATCCTCCCCTTATTACCCATTACTGCAAGGCTATTTTGCGAAGGACAAGCTTCCGGTATCCGCGCAAAGATGGCGCGCGGAAAGTTATGAAACCAACCATTCTCATCCGGAGCATCTGATTCACACCACACTGGCGGGACATAAAGTCCGGTCCAAGTCTGAAGTCATCATCGCCAACCTGCTCTATGCCAACAACATCCCCTATCGATATGAAGCGGCGCTATCGTTAAAAGAGTTCACGGCATATCCGGATTTTACGATTTTGCATCCAGCTGCAAATAAGCTTTTCTACTGGGAACATTTCGGAATGATGGATAATGCTTCCTATTGTGATTCCGCATGTAATAAGTTAAAAACCTACTGCTATAACGGAATCTTTCCATCCATGCAATTGATTACTACTTATGAGACAAGCAAATGCCCCATTTCCACGGATCAGGTGCAGCAGATCATTACACAATATTTTCTGTCATAAAAATCTCCGGGGCATCAGCAAAAAAGGACCGGATATTCCGGTCCTTTCATAGTCATAAGTTATGATGCCAGGGTCAAAAGGTCTAAACCCACATGAGCTTGCTCATAAGTGGG
>CAVJMX010000040.1:0-22317 GCA_963650795.1 Bacteroidales bacterium H4 | reverse complement strand
GTGGGATTATCATCCCACTTTTATGCTCATATCGGGGCGGGTCCCAAGGTCTTTTACCCACTTATGAGCGAGCTCATGTGGGTTTAGACCTTTTGACCCTGGCATCATTTTATATGATTAAAATCATGAGGGAGAGATGCATATGAAGAAGCGCCTGTGGAAGCAGCTGTTATGTTTTGGCCTTAGCATTGCCATTCTGGTGTCGGAAGTGCCGGTTACGGCGCAGGCGTCGGAAACAGTGCCTGCTGCGGCAGAGACCGGTGCAACGGAGAATCAAACCGGGGATGAAAATGATAGTGTCGTTTTGGGGATTCAAAATGAGAACGATACCACGATACAGTATGAGCTGAACGGCGGCTTTTTTACAGAAGGATACCAGGCACCTGAGACATATCCTGCGACAGCACTTCCGGGCGGAAAAGATGTCGAAAAGGCAGGCTATGCTTTTGATGGCTGGTATGAAGACAAGGAACTGACAGGGAATGCTGTGATAGACATAAGTAGCGCAGATCTTTCTGGACCGGTGGTGCTTTATGCCAAATGGACGGATGCTTATTATTATGTGGATATTCCGACGGGAATTACTGCAAATGGTGAGGAACTGAAGCTCAGCGGAAGCTCGGAGGGTCTCTATGCAGAGGAAAGCGTGGAGATTTCTCTCCATTCAGAGAATGATTGGCTGCTGAAAGATCAAAACGAGTCTCTGCCCTATGAACTGCGTGAAATGGATACCAATATCGTTCTGGAGAATGATATTCCGGTGATCACTTTGTCGAGAGAGCAGAGTGATGTGGATAAGACGTATGTGTGTAATGTGACAAAACAGCCGGAGGTAACCGGACAGTATACAGATACTCTGACGTTTCAGATCAACCATGTCAGCAGAAACTATACTATTACTTATGAGGCAAACGGTGGATTTCAGGATGATCCGGATCATCCGGGGGAGCTTACTGCAATAGAGGCTGAGACCAGACAGCCGGGAAGCACGTTGAGCGATCTGCCGACAGCAATCAGATCCGGTTATACTTTTGTGGGCTGGTGTTATGATGAGGCATGCACGGAATACGTGTCCGTGACGGACAGATTGCTGGGGGATATTACGCTCTATGCGTCTTTCGTGGAGAATCAGCCACTGGAATCCCATACCATTGCCACGTTTGCCCGGGCGATGGATGTAAAGGCGGATTCTCTCCACATCCAGGTAACGGATCAGAGTGCAAGTCTGACGGTGAATGAGATTATATCTGCATGCACACTTACCAATCTCAGTAATTATAACGAAAAAATGCAGCTTTCGTTTGCAGATGTCGGGAATCATACCTATACGGTAATACCGGTGGATGGCTGGGAAGAAGGCGCTTCCTATAAGCTTGTGCTGGACAATGATTCATTATATTTTACCGGCTTTGATACTTCGATCCGGGAGTATGAAATTTCCATTCATAAAGAGGAAGTACATAATGTGTCCCTGAAGGATTCCATCATATATATCAGCAATCAGGAGCTGTCTGCACTGACTGTAAATGGAAACCCAGCATCTTCGATCACTTTTGCAACAACGACCATGGATACGTCCGGAACGGTGCAGAGTACCGGAAGCGAGACAACCGGCAGCTTCACCTATACCGGCAGCCCGTTAAAGCTGGGAGACCAGATTGCAGTCTATACCGGAGATGTGATTCCGACGATGGAGAATACTTCCTCCTCTGAGAACGGGAGTGATGTAGCGTTTGTGGAAATCACAGGGGTCAATGGAACAAGCTATACCTACCGTGGATCGGACACGGAGGATGTACTGTTTATGCCGGATGTGCTGCCTGTCAATAAGGCGAGAGATCTGGACGGTGATCCGGACAATAACAGCATTACCATTGATATGGCATATCTGACCTTTGGTGATGACGAGGTGAGCAGGCAGCTGGGACTGAATGCGGACACCACTGTGGATGCAGGGGATTTTCTGGCACTTTGCACAGGCGACGTAAGTGATGGAAATGCCGGAAGCACACTCGATAGCTATGGTAAAATCATAGAGGTCCTGCAGGAAGACGGCAATTATATTATCACCTATGAAATACAGACATGGGATCAGGTACAGGCAGCCATGGATGTCTATAGCACCGAATCGGTAGAAGGTAAGACTCTTCTGGATGGTACAGATACGGAAGCACTGGAAGAGAGCATCGAAGAGCGGGCAGTGGAGAGTGGCTTTGCGGATGAAGTGGCACTGCAGATATCTCAGCTGGTGGAACGTACAGAATCCTATGAGAATCTGAAGACAACATTGGCAGAGGAGCTGGGTGCTGACATTGATATTATCCCTTATGCAGTAATGATAATTCTTCTTCGGGTGGAACGAGCAGAGAAGATGCACAGAATACAGCGGAAATTACGTTAGGAAGCAGCCTGCTAAGGGCTCCCGGAACAGGGGATAACAGCATTTTGTGGAATATTCTGCTGCTGATCAGCTCCTGCGGATTTCTTGCTGTAGTCCTATGGCGGATCAGAAAATCATCCCGGTAGATATTTACCATTGCAACATTTCGTCCTCATGCGTATAATGAAGCCTGAGGAGTGTTGTAAAATGGAGCATTTGAAATCTAAGGATCATCGGGTTGTTTTACCTTTGACCGGAAGTACGTTTGCACCAGGGAAAATACAAGAGACAATAGAACAGATGGAAGATAAGGAGCTTGCGGAGATTGCCCGGGCGGAACAATATTATTTCTCTGCCAGGGCAAAGGAATGTGTGGAAATTGTCGGAAAATATCTGGACAGCGATGATGTGATGCTGCGCTTGTCGGCAGATATGCTATATGTATATAGTAATCTGACGTTAGGCAATGCAAAGGAAGCGCAGGCAGCCCGGACAGATGTAGTTGAATGCCTGAAACGGTCTCTGACGGAGGATACTTCTGAAGAAATCAAAGCAACCTGCATCTTTGCTTATTACCTGATCAATGTTTTTCTTCATATCAGACCTGATGTAGATGTGCCGCCCCTGGAGAAAGCGATCTCCCATCTGCCCGCAGGGCAGAGACTGTTTGCGGTAAGTGTACTTGCTCATGAAATCTATCTTAAACAGGAGTATGAGAAGGCACAGGGCGTCGTGGAGACTGCAATGCTGATGTCGGAGAGTACTTATCCGATTCCGTTTATTTATCTGAATTGCATTGCTGCCATGTGCCAGATCAACCAGAAGGATCAGGAAGGAGCCATACGGTCTGTAAATCGGGCACTGGAGCTTGCCAGGATGGACCGGCTGGTGGAGCCTTTTATAGAATATCATGGTCTGCTTCAGGGAGTTCTCGAGGTCTGTCTGCGGAAGAATGAACCGGAGCTTTATAAGAAGCTTATAGATGGTATCATTGCCTTCAGCAGGGGCTGGATGAAGATCCACAATCCGCAGATGGATAAGAGGGTGACAGATTTATTGACACCGTTGGAGTTCTCTATTGCCATGTTGGCATGCCGGGACTGGACGAATCAGGAGATTGCACAGCATATGGGGCTGTCCGTGAATACTGTCAAACATTATGTCTCAGATATTCTGGAAAAACTTCAGATTGACAAAAGAGAAAAAATAAAGGATTTCGTGAATCAATAGGACAGGCGTGAATGCCTGTCCTATTGATTTTTTATCGACTGGACTTAGTACTTCGCAACGAAAGTGTAGCTTCGTTATACTGTCTGCGGTAGCTGCCGGGGGAGATGCTTTTGTAACGGCGGAAAATGCGGTTAAAATAGCTTAAGTCGTGGAAACCACAGGAATACGCAATTTCTGTGATACTGTCGGAAGAAGTGCACAGGAGCTCACAGGCACATTCCACCCGGTAATAATTCAGATAATCCATGGGGGATTTACCGGTGACAGAATGAAACACACGGCAAAAATGCTCCGGAGAGATCTGCAGAACTTCAGCAAGATCTGAAAGGCTTAGCTGTGAGGCGTAGTTTTTTCGGATATAATCCAGTACCTGTTTGATTTGGGAGGAATCCTGAACAGAATGTCTGGCGGAGGGAGGGGTCACCGTATATAAATGTTCTCGCAAAAGCTGTCCCAACAGCTGCCACAACATTCCTACGGTAGAAAATTCATAACCGGTCTTTCTGCCTTTCATTTCAGCAAATATGCCGAAGATCAGATGACCGCAGGGAGTATCTGCCGGGTGCGGAACATTAATCTGTGTCTCTGGGGCAAAGAGCTCAGCATATTTCTGCTGAAACAGATTTCCGTAATTTTTGATAAGATGGTTCAGATCAAATACCAGACATTCGTAGATACATTCTCTAGGGACTCCGCCATGCACGGCTCCGGAAGAGAGAAAAGCTGCATCCCCTGGATGCAGAGTGTAAGACTTCCCATCTGTCAACAACGTAAATTCCCCTTGCAGAACCAGTAGAAGCTCGTATTCCATATGCCAGTGGAAGGGCATTTCGTAACGTGGATGCATCATATCAACATAATAAAGCTCTAACGGAAAATCAGAAGTTCCTCGGGACGTATTCTCATGGGGAGCCAGATATCTCATCATTCTATCCTCTAACTATTTAAAATCACATTCGCAAAACCGCTCTTTCAGGGCTTTCCTTTTGCAAATGCGGTCACAAAATATCAATATTGTCCAATATATAATCATTATAAACAACGACACCATAAAAATGCAACAGTATAATACAAGTAACAAAATATATTGTAGTAGGAGGTATGGACATGGAAATTACAGAAGTAAAGGATCAAATCTGCGACGTCTGTCACAAAATGTGGCAGTTAGGCTGGGTCGCCGCCAATGATGGTAATGTGTCGGTCAGACTGGATGACGGCACATATCTGGCGACGCCTACAGGGATGAGCAAGAGCTTCATCACCCCGGACAAGCTGCTTCGGATCGATGTTTCCGGAAATGTATTAGAGGGAGCGGAGGGACTGCGGCCGTCCAGCGAGATCAAGATGCACATGCGCTGCTATGAAAAAAGGGATGATGTGCGGGCAGTCGTACATGCGCATCCTCCCGCAGCTACAGGCTTTGCCGTGGCACACCGCCCGATGGATATGTACAACATGATCGAGGATGTGGCAGCCATCGGGGCAGTGCCGTTGACACCCTATGGAACTCCGAGTACAACGGAGGTTCCGGACGCGATTGAACCTTATTTACAGGAGCATGATGTAATGCTGCTTGAGAATCATGGAGCCTTGACCGTGGGAAGCGATGTGATCACAGCATATTACCGCATGGAGAGTCTGGAGCTGTGGGCGAAGATCACGATCAATGCCATTCTGTTGGGCGGAAGCTATGATATTGACCGGAAAAATATCGACAAGCTGATTGATCTGCGGTCCTACTACCATATCACCGGTAAGCATCCGGGATATAAGAAATTTGAGCGTCCTGAGGAGGGAACGCCTACGGACAGATAGAGGGAAAGGAGCAGGTTATGGCTGTGTATACGACAGTTTTGGCATTTGATTTTGGAGCTTCCACAGGTCGTGCCATTCGTGCAGTCTATGATGGCGGGAGACTGGAGTATCAGGAGATCCACCGGTTTGATAATGTGCCGGTAGTAAAGGATGGACATCTGTGCTGGAGCATGGAGGCTCTGCTTCGGGAGATCCATATCGCCTTGCAAAAGGCGGGAAAGGTAGACAGCATCGCCTTTGATACCTGGGGAGTGGATTTCGGACTTCTGGATGCAGAAGGGAAATTATTGGCGGACCCGGTACATTACCGTGATGAACGGACGAAGGATATGCCCCGGCGTGCTGCGCAGAAAATAGGATTGCATGAGCTGTATGCCAGGACCGGCAACCAGATTCTGGAAATCAATACACTGTTCCAGCTGCTGGCATTGAAGAAGGAACAGCCGGACCTGTTAAGACGGGCACAGCATCTGCTGTTTATGCCGGATCTGCTGGCAGCAATGCTGGGAGCAGGGCATGTCTGGGAGCGGTCTATTGCCTCTACCAGTCAGCTGTGGAATCCGCTTACCGGAACCTGGGATTTGGAATTGCTGGAACGGATGGAAATCAATCCGAAGTTGTTTGGAACCTTGACTGACAGCGGAAGCATTACAGGAGAGCTTTCAGACGGCACGAGGATCATCGCTGTGGCAGGGCACGATACCCAGTGCGCAGTGGCTGCTATGCCTGCAGCTGATGGAGAATGTGCAGTATTTCTCTCCAGCGGGACCTGGAGCCTGATCGGATGTGAACTGGAGAGCCCGATTCTGACAGAGTTAAGCTGTGACAACGGGTTGTCCAATGAATGCGGAGCCAATGGCAGAATTAACTATCTGAAAAATATTATCGGTTTGTGGCTGATTCAGGAGAGCCGGAGAGAATATGCAAGACGGGGAGAGGAATACAGCTTCGGACAGCTGGCAGAGCTGGCAGAGGAAGCGGAGCCTTTCTATTGCTTCATTGATCCGGATGCTCCGGAATTCGTATCACCGGGAAATATTCCGGAGAGAATACAGAGCTTCTGCCGCAGAACCGGACAAACGGTACCGGAGACGGTGGGAGAGACAGTGCGCTGTATTTACGAAAGTCTGGCATTGAAATACCGGTATGCGCTGGAACAGCTGGAAAAAATGACAGGCAAAAGTTTCACAACCTTACATATTCTGGGCGGCGGAGCAAATGCAGGTCTGTTGTGCCAGATGACAGCAGATGCGTGTGAATTAACGGTAAAAGCGGGACCGGTGGAGGCGACAGCCCTCGGAAATATTCTCATTCAGCTGAAGGCACTGCATGCCATATGCGATATAGCTGAGGGCAGACACCTGATCGCAGCCACAGAGAAAATTACAGAATATAAGCCGCAGAATCAGAAGTACGACGCATGGGAAAATGCGTATCGCAAATTTGTTACCATGATGCAAATGGAGAAAGAGAGGTAATTATGAGATATCCTAAAATCGGAATCAGACCGGTAATTGACGGACGCTGGGGCGGTGTCCGGGAAAGTCTGGAGACTCAGACGATGCAGATGGCAGAAAATGCTGCAATGCTGATCTCTGAGAACCTGAACTATCCGGACGGAACACCGGTACAATGTGTCATCGGCTCTACCACCATCGGCGGTGGTGCGGAGGCTGCCCGTGTGGCAGAACAGTTCCAGACGGAAAATGTAGTGGCAACCCTGTCTGTAACGCCCTGCTGGTGTTACGGAACCGAGACCTTTGATATGGATCCGAACACGATCAAGGCTGTATGGGGCTTCAACGGAACGGAACGCCCCGGTGCGGTATATCTGGCTGCAGTTATGGCGGCACATGCACAGCGCGGGCTGCCGGCTTTCTCTATCTATGGACATGATGTGCAGGATGCAAAGGATACAACGATTCCCGCAGATGTATCGGAGAAGATTTTACGTTTTGCCAAGGGAGCTGTGGCTGTAGGCTGGATGAAGAACAAAGCTTATGTCAATGTAGGAGCAGTAGCCATGGGAATTGCCGGCAGCTTCTGTGATGCGGATGTACTGCAGAAATATTTTGGGATCCGTGCAGAATGGGTAGACGAGGTGGAGATTCTCCGACGTATTGCCATCGGCATCTACGATCCGGAGGAATATGAGAAGGCACTGCAGTGGGTCAGAGATCACTGTAAGGAAGGCTTTGATAAAAATCTTGCGAAAAAGCTGCCGGAGGTCATCACAAAATCCAAAATCATTCCTGCAGAAAAGGATTGGGAGTTTATTGTGAAGATGACACTGATCATCCGTGATATTCTGTTCGGCAATCCGAAGCTGGATGAGCTTGGCTGGCATGAGGAGGCTCTGGGGCATAATGCTGTGGCAGGCGGCTTCCAGGGACAGAGACAATGGACGGATTGGCTGCCGAATGCAGATTTTACCGAGGCAATCCTGGCATCTACCTTCGACTGGAACGGTCCGAAGGCACCGACCCCTTTTGCTACGGAGAATGATACCTGTAATGGTATTGCGATGCTGCTGGGACTCTTGGCCTCCGGAACAGCTCCCTGCTTCCATGATGTCCGCACCTACTGGAGTCCGGAGGCCTGCGAACGTGTGACCGGCAGGAAGCCGGAGGGCGTGGCAGCAAACGGCTTTATTCACCTGATCAACTCCGGTGCAACCGCTCTGGACGGAACCGGGGCATGCGTGGATGAACAGGGAAACCATGTCATGAAGCCTTTTTATCAGATGACAGAGACAGATATCCAAGGCTGCCTGGATGCTACCGACTGGTGCAGGGCAGATTATGAGTATTTCCGGGGCGGCGGATATTCCAGCCATTTCCGCTGCATTGCACAGATGCCGGTAACTATGTTAAGATTTAACATTATAGAGGGGATCGGACCGGTGCTGCAGATTGCCGAGGGATGGACAGCAGAACTTCCGGAAGAGATTCATCATGCAATCGATCAGAGAACGGATCCTACCTGGCCGACCACCTGGTTCTGCCCGAGACTGACCGGTGAGGGAGCGTTTACTGACGTATACAGTGTAATGGCCAACTGGGGGGCAAATCACGGTGTGACCGTATATGGACATGTGGGTGCAGATCTGATCACACTTTCCAGTATGCTGCGGATCCCGGTGACCATGCATAATGTGGATAAGGACAAGATATATCGTCCTCATGCATGGGCAAGCTTCGGAACACAGGATACGCAGGCAGCGGATTATGCGGCATGCAGACAGTATGGTCCTTTGTACCGGTAAAATTGTAAGAAAAGCGGAGAAATCCTATGGAAAATTGTCTGAAAGTAGGTATTTTAGGTGCCGGAAATATTGCGGGGTCCATGGCAGAAGCGCTGAATGGGCTACAGAAGGAAGGTAAAGCCTGTGTTTATGCAGTGGCATCCCGTTCGCAGGAGAAGGCATCCCAGTTCGCACGGAGATGGAAGATCGGAAAAGCGTATGGCAGTTATGAGGAATTGATATCGGATCCGGAAGTGGATCTGATCTATATAGCAACACCTCATTCCCTGCATTATGAGCAGGCAAAACTCTGTATGGAACATGGCAAAAATGTTCTGGTAGAGAAGGCGTTTACAGCCAATGAAAAACAGGCTGAGGAATTATTTGCACTGGCAGAAGAAAAGGATGTCTTTATTACAGAGGCAATCTGGACACGCTATATGCCAAGCCGTGAAATCATAACCGGATTGCTTCGGGAGGGAGCGATAGGTACACCGCAGATTCTGGAGGCAGAATTTTCTGTGCCGAATCATGAAAATCCACGGATGTATGATCCGATGCTGTGTGGAGGAGCACTGTTGGATCTGGGAGTGTACGTACTGACAACGGCTTCCATTTATTTTGGAGATCATATTGTGAAGACACAATCCTCCTGTGAAAAGTATCCGACAGGAGTAGACGCTACAGATGAGATCCGGCTGACATATGCGGATGGCAGTGCTGCGCAGCTGCGTTGTTCCATGGTGGATGAAAAGAAAAACTGCGTAAAAATCTGTGGAACGAAAGGGTATATTTCCTGGGAGAGCAATAACAATCCCAGAAATCTGGAATTGCATCATCCTGGAGGAATGTTGATTCGTAAAATACCGATTCCCGCGCAGATCAATGGTTATGAATATGAGGTACAGGCATGTCGGGAAGCAATTCGAAATGGATGGAAAGAGTGTGAGGAAATGCCTCATGCACAGACACTGAAGATCATGAAGCAGATGGATGAGCTTCGGGCACAGTGGGGTGTGAAATACCCTTATGATGAATAACGACAGAATTAAAAGAGCGGACCGTAAGGATCCGCTCTTTTGGCGGGATGGCTGCAAATGGACATTTTTGACGGGATGTGTTATAATTCAGAATTGTTCGTAAAACAGTTTGCAGACAGGAAAAGAGAACAATAGAAATTACTATGAAAAAAAGAATGATTATGGCACTGATCGTGGCACTGGCTGGAGGAATTCTGGCTGGTGCTGCCGATGCCGGGAAGTTAAAAATACAGAGTGAAGCGGTGGAGCCTGTGATGTATGCGGAAGGTGAAGTGGCACAGATACATGTGGAACCCATTCCTGCCGCGGGTGAGATCACCATTGAGGATCTGCTGGCAGTACAGGGCGCGGAAGGCGAAGATCCAAGAGCGGAAGAACAGATACCGGATCCGGAGGATATCCCTGTGGAAGAAGCATCTGTAGAGGACACAAATGAGGATGAATATGCATCCCTGGCTATCGCAAATGTAACGAATTACGTCAATGTACGGACGGAACCGAATACGGACAGCGCGGTAGTGGGCAAAATCTATGACGGAGCTGTAGCACAGATCCTGGATGTAGCAGGAGAGAATAGGGATTGGTTTCAGATTGTCTCCGGCAATGTGGAAGGTTATATCAAGGCGGAATTTTTCATCTACGGCGATGCAGCTGCGGAAGTGGTGGACAATTACGTGACCCGGTATGCCACTGTGACTGCGGACCGGTTGAATGTGCGCCAGGATCCTGCCACGGATGCGAAGCGTATCGGTTATATTGACAACGGTGAAAAGGTAAAAATCCTGGAGAATGACGGGGAATGGTTGAAGGTACAGTACACAGAAGACAAGGAAGGCTATGTCTCCACGGAATATGTGACAATTTCCGAAGAATTTATCTATGCAAAGACCATAGAGGAGGAGCAGGCAGAGATTGCCGCCCAGCAGGCTCTGCAGGAGAGGGAAAAAAGCACAGAGCAGGAGACACCGGAGGTGATTACCAATATCACACTTCCCGAGACGACCTACACGTCCAATGCGGAGCTGCGCCAGGGTATCATAGATTATGCGATGCAGTATCTGGGCAACAAGTATGTACACGGCGGCTCCAGCCTGGAGAGCGGTACGGACTGCTCCGGTTTTACCTGCTTTGTCTACGCACAGTTTGGCTATTCCATCAGCCGTACACCGGGAGGACAGTACAGCAGTGCAGGACGAAGCATCAGCTCCGAGGAACTTCAGCCCGGAGATATCGTCTGCTACAGCTCCAACGGTGGAAAAAGCTGTACGCATGTAGGACTGTACATCGGGAACGGTCAGATCATTCATTCCGCCAATTCCAGGAAGGGAGTTATCATCAGTTCCGTGGACTACAGCCCCATCATTGGAATGAAAAATGTTATTGATTAGTAATATCGGAACCTGTATTATGGAGCACCTGATCCTTGGTGAGAACGAAATCACCGAGAATCTCGCTGCTCCATTTTTGCAGGTCCTCGAGGCGCAGTGTCACGCCGCCGTAATTACGGATGCCGTGAGCAGCAGCCAGCTCCTCTGTATAATCCTCCAGCAGATACACATTGGAGAAACGCACGGGTCCGGAAGTATATTGACATACAAGCGGGATTATACCGGTAGCTTCCCGGTTGATGGATACACCGTCCTCCGTGACATGAAATGTCAGCCATGCCATGCCCTCTAACATACTGAGAGCATTTTTCTGGGTGGATACATAATTGCCCAGGGAATAATAGCAGAGAGCTTCGTTACCGTTTTCTGACTGGATCCATTCGACCGGCTCTACTACATGAGGATGCGTTCCAATGATGACGTCTGCACCGGCCTCTGTCATGGCAAGTGCCCATTTTTCCTGATAACTAGAAATTTTGGATGAATACTCGGTTCCCCAGTGAGGACAGACGATGACGACATCCGCCAGTTCCTTTGCACGGGAGATATCGGTAAGAACCTGAGGATTCAGGGTGGTGAAATCCATTTTGCCGGTATTCTCATTCACGGAACACAAAAGGTTAAGATGTCCCAGAAGGTTTAAAGGAAGCGTCTCAGTATTGGCACCGTATGTATAGTTTAAAATGGCAAAGGTGACATCGTCTATCGTAAGCAGGGGAATGTCATCCGACTGGGAAGTATCCTTATGAATTCCGGTGACCAGAACTTCCGGATGACTGTTTTCCCAGAAATCGGCACAGTACAACAGCCCCTCCAGCTTCTGGTCTGCTGTATGGTTGGATGCCTGTAATACTACATTGAATCCGGCGTCCGCAATCGCATCCCCTACCTCTGTGGGAGAATTGAAATTGGGAAAACCGGAAAAACCGCGGGAATTCCCTGCCATAATGGTCTCCTGATTGATGATTTTCACATCGGCGGTATCTAGAAACGGACGAATTCCGTCATACAGCATGGAAAAATCATAGGTTCCATCCGCCTGCTTCCCACTGGCTACGATTCCCAGATGCATCAGATTGTCACCGACAGCCATGAGAGTGATCTCGTGCTCCGGATAAGGAGTAGGTGTCGGTTCCGGGGTGGGAGTGGGAATCGGTTCAGGGGACGGTATAGAAAATGCTTCCTGCATGGCTTCGGTTTCATATGCAGACGCAGACCAGGTTCCGTCCGAGATATAATAGTAGCCGCAGATTCCCAAAAGTAATACCAGAGGAACCAGGAGGAATAAGAGGCGAAGTCGGCTTCTTCTTTTGTTCATAGGGGAGCTCCTTTCACGTAAAGTAACTTTTCTGCTTAACACAATAGTATAACCGCAGGACTGATTCTGTCAAACAAATCACAAAACACACTTCTTTTTTCAGAAATCAAAAAATAAGTGTGTTTTTCAGCGAAATGTAAAAATAAAGTGTCTTTTTGCAAATCTTAGTGTCTCATACCTTTTTACAAAATCCGCTATAATAAAATCATCAAGCAAACACATACATGTGATTGAAGGAGGGTACTAAATGAAAAAGTTACAATTGACAGCATTACTGACAACAACAGCATTGGCAGCGTCTCTGATGGGATGCGGCAGCAGCACTTCTGTGGAGAGCACAGACAGCGGACAGTCTTCCCAGGCGGCAGCCACACAGGAGACTGCAGGCACAGAAACCACAGAGAGCCAGGATCCTGTAACCTTGCGTTTCATGTGGTGGGGCGGTGATGAGAGAGCACAGGCTACACTGGATGTGATCGACAAGTTCGAACAGGAATATCCCTGGATCACGATTGAAGCAGAGTATGGAAGCAGCGACGGATATCAGGAGAAGCTGACCGCACAGCTGTCATCCGGTACAGTGGCTGACATCTTCCAGATGGGAACAGGCTGGATGCCCGGCTATGTAGAATCCAATGCATCCTACTTTGCAGACTTCAATGATTTCTCAGATGTCTTTGATCTGTCTACCTTTGAAGAATCTATCCTGAAGAACAACGGACAGTTCGACGGACATCAGTACGGTGTACCGACAGGTATCTCCGGACATGCCCTGATCTACAATAAGGATCTGGCAGATAAGATTGGTATTGATTTTAGCTCTGACTATACCTGGGATGATATCGTGGAGATGGGCAAGAAGGTTAAGAGCTATGATAAGGATATGTATCTGCTGACCATGGGAAGCTCTGAACTGAATACCATGATCATGAGGCCTTACTTACAGCAGCTGACCGGCAATACCGTTCTGGTAAATGAGACCAAGAAGAGAGGCTTCGAGGAAGCAGACCTGGTACAGGTACTCACTTACATCAAGACTCTGTATGATGAAGGAGTTGCAGCACCTATGTCCACTGTAATCGCATATGGCACAGATCTGGGAACCGATCCCAACTGGATCAACCAGAAATACGTGGCAGCCTTTGGATTCTCCTCTACTGTAGAGACCTTACAGGCAGCTTGTCCCGATGGCACTTTCGCAGCAGGCAGACTTCCAGTCATGACAAATGCCAAGGACGAAGGATGGTATTGTAATGCACCTCAGTATATGTGTGTCAGCGGCGCAAGCGAGCACCAGAAGGAAGCTATGATGTTCTTGAATTACTTCTATAACAATGAAGATGCAGCCACAATCCTTAAGACAGTACGTTCCGTACCGCCTACCAGCGTAGGGCAGAAGGTATGTACAGAGCTTGGCATTCTGGAGGGCATTGCAAAGGACAGCGTTGACATTATCCAGTCTTACACAGGCACCAATGATCTGGGCCTGACTACGGAGGAAGAGGTAACTGCTATGCTGCAGGATGCTGCTACCCAGGTAGCTTACGGACAGGGTACGCCTGAGGAGGTTGCAAAGTCAACCATCAGCCTTTTAGACAATTATCTGTCATCCAAGTAATCCCGGAGCAATCCGTAAGTATTCAGGTCGGGGGCTTTTGCCCCCGACATCATTATACAAAAATGCCGCCGGGTATCCTGATGAATTTCCGGGTATCCGGTACATTTACGAGGCGGAGGTACTCTACATGAAACCGAAAAAGAAAAAACTGAAAAAAAAGCAATGGATCGGATTAGTATTCATCGCACCCTGGCTGATCGGACTGATCGGACTGCAGCTGTACCCTTTTGTGGCATCCCTGTATTATTCCTTTACGGAATATAATATCATGTCTTCTCCAAAGTGGATTGGACTGGCCAATTATGTGAAATTATTTACTGCGGATAATGAATTCTGGTACTCCGTAAAAGTTACTTTGATCTATACGATATTTACTGTACCCGGAAAATTAGCAGTGGCATTGATCGTGGCACTGGTTATGAATAAAAACATGAAGGGAATCAACTTCATTCGTACTATTTATTATATTCCGTCTCTGATCGGCGGAAGCATCGGTATTGCTATTCTCTGGAAGCTGATGTTCCAGGAGGAGGGTATTGTCAATTCCCTGCTTAAGGCAATTCATCTGCCGACACAGCATTGGCTGGGAGATCCCAAGACGGCATTGCCGACGATCATTCTGCTGCAGCTTTGGACCTTTGGTTCCTCTTTTGTCATGTTCCTGGCAGCCCTGAAAAATGTACCGGCAGATCTGTACGAAGCAGCGGATATTGATGGAGCCAGCAGCTTCCGGAAATTCATTAAGATTACACTGCCGCAGATTTCTTCTATTATCTTCTTCAATATCATTATGCAGACGATTACTGCATTACAGAGCTTTACAAGCTCCCTGGTCATCACCAACGGAGGTCCGCTTAAGTCGACCTATGTATTGGGGATGAAGCTGTATACAGAGGCATTCTCATACTACAAAATGGGATATGCATGTGCAATTTCCTGGGTGATTTTCATTATGATCATGATCGTCACTGTGATTTTATTCCGATTCTCTTCCATGATGGTATATTATGAAGATGGAAATGATTTTTAGGAGGGACCTGAGATGAGAAAAAAGCTAAAAAAAAGAAACAGCGTATCCTGGGTGACCTACACGGTAGTACTTCTGATCGGACTGGCGATGCTGTACCCGATCATCTGGATGTTCTTTGCAACCTTTAAGAGCAATGCAGAGATATTCGGATCGGTCAAGCTGCTGCCGTCATCCTTCAGTCTCCAGAGCTATATTGACGGGTGGCATGTGAACAGTAAGATAACCTATACCACCTTTTTCAAAAACAGCTTTGTAATGACGATCGTTACCACTGTACTGACGGTATTATCCAGCGGTATTGTTGCTTACGGATTCGCCAGATATCAGTTTCCCTTCAAAAAGCTCCTGTTCGGTATTCTGATTGCTACGTTAATGCTTCCGGGAGCGGTGGTTATGATTCCGCGTTATGCCATGTTCAATAAAATGGGACTGGTGGATACATACTGGCCGTTTTACCTACAGGGTCTGTTATCCGTGAACTCGTTCTTTGTATTTATGCTGATCCAGTTTATCCGCGGACTGCCCAGAGAGCTGGATGAATCCGCCTACCTTGATGGCTGCAGCGACCTGAAGGTATTCATTAAGATTCTCGTGCCGCTGATGAAGCCGGCACTGTTCTCCGCGGGACTGTTTCAGTTCATGTGGACCTATAATGATTATACAAACGTGCTGATCTATATCAATTCCGTGAGAAAATACACACTTTCTCTGGCACTTCGCCTGTCACTGGATTCAGAGTCAGTGGTTCAGTGGAATAAAGTAATGGCAATGTCCTTCCTGTCCATTCTGCCGCTGATCATTCTGTTCTTTGCAGCACAGAAGTATTTCGTGGAAGGCATTGCCACCAGCGGACTGAAGGGCTGAGCCTTAAGGTTAGTCCGGAATACTGAAAAATACACAGGTACCGAGTCCCTCTTTACTGTGAATGTGAAGAGCACTTTCGGAACCGTAGGTCAGTGTCAGACGCTTGTTCACGTTATCCAGACCGATACGTGCGGAAGCGTCTGACAGAAGATCTGATCTCAGCTTTTTCAGTTTTTCTTTTGGAATTCCCACACCGTTGTCGGTGACGGACACACGTATCCTGCCATCCCGCGCAAAAATCTTGATTTTTACCATGCCCTGACGATTGGCAGGACGCAGACCATGGCTGATACTGTTCTCTAAGAGCGGCTGGAGCAGGAGGCGCTTAAATTCATGCGGCAGTACAGAATTGTCGATTTCCTCGAAGTAATAAAAGCTGTCCGGGAACCGGAACTTCTGTATTTCCACATATTTATGGATATAAGTGATCTCTTCCCCAATCGACACCGCGATCTGCGGATTGGCAAGAGAGTAGGACAGAATATCTGACAGATTCCCTATGATCGTATGAGCGGTCGAGGGACCGCCTGCCATCTTGTAGATTTCAAAATCCAGAGTCTGCAGGGTGTTGACCATAAAATGGGGGTTGATCTGCAGCTGCAGTGCACTGAGCTCGGCAGCCTGTTTTTTATATTTCTGCTCTGCCAGCTGACTGTTCAGAAATGTAGTATTTAAGAACATTCGGATGACGTTGTTCATGATCAGACTGTATTCGTTATCCGGCTGGTCATCCATAGAGGCTCCTTCCGCGGGGTAGATACCCTTTTCTGCATTACCAAACAGGTCAATTACCGATTGAATCTGCCGGAAATTATCCCTGGTGACCTGATAGGAGAACAGAAAGATGATGAAGAGTGTGAACAGCAGAATAAATAACGGCATCAGCAGCTTCCGCATGCAATAGAGAACAATAGCGGAAAGAGGAACCAGCTGCACTACATAATACCGGTAGTTCGACTGATACAGCACATAAGTAAGATAAAAATGATGATCCACATGCATCCAGTGAAAGCCGTCAGTCATGGCAGAAAGATCCATTCCGGAGAAATCAGGAGCCGTGGAGAAGCCCTGCGAGGCCAGAAGCTTCTGCTCATTGTCCAGAAGAAACATTCCGTGCTTCCAGTCTGTGGATTTTACGGTCATCATTTTCTCCAGCTCGTCCAAAGACAGATTGGATACCATGACGCCATCCAGATAAGAGAAGCGCTTATACAGCGTCAGCACATTTTTCCCTGTGGAGGAACCGGATGCATACATTATGCGGGGAACTATGTAAGTATCCTGATCCTTAGGCAGAGAGCAATAGATATCATACCAGCCGGCATCGGCATCACTGCGCAGGAAACGGATTGTTTTGTCGGAAGCAAAAAAGGCATTGTTGTCGTCCAGATAGAGGTAAATGCTGTCTGCCAGCGGATGAGAGGCAGAGATACTGCCTAAGAAGGTCCGGATGCTGTTTAAAAATACATAGTCTGTGTAGGTGGTCTTCTGATTATACAGAATCTTGCGCATGGATAAGAGCAGCTGGGAATTCAGCGTGATCATTTCCTGCTGGGAGGTGCATACATCCATAGTGCTTTCCAGATTCAGACTGAAATCATCGGTAGTGGCTCTGGTCGTCTCTTTGATATTCTGCAGCTGGAAGGCTAAGGTGATTATCATGAGACATAGAAATAAAAGACCGGTAGGAATTAGCAGGAGAGAGCTCCATACCTTTAAACGCTTCAGAAAAAATCGCTGCATCATGATAACTGCCCTCGGTTCTCAGGATTTACCTCAGGCTGTTTCCCGGCCCGGTATTCCTGCGGTGTGATCCCATAATATTCTTTGAAATTACGGGTGAGATTTTTCGGATTCAGATAGCCGACGGCATCTGCAATTTCATAGAATTTGACAGAACGGTCCGACAGCATCCGCATGGCCTGTTCCATCCGTACCTGTAACAGATAACGGGAGAAGCTGACACCGGTATCTGCCTTGAAAGCGGAGGAAAGATAGGCCGGGGAGTAGTGTACCAGGGAAGCGGCATCCTCCAAAGTGGCGGTCTTATAATTGGAACGGATATAATTTTTCACAATCGTCACATAATCTGCCTGGTCTGTACCAGCGTCGTAAGGCAGTGACTGTCCCTTCCGGCGTTCATCCAGTGTATTCCGGATCCGCTCAAAGCAGGCAGACATGGCATCATATTTCATGGGCTTGATCAGGTAGTCCGTGACATGATTGATGATCGCCGCCCGGGCGTATTCAAAATCCTGATAGGCACTGAAGAAGACGACGATAATATCTTCGTTGATCAGCTTTTGGGAGAGCTCAATACCGGTCATGACCGGCATCTGGATGTCTGTCATGACAACATCCACCTGCGGGTGGACATTGATATATTCGAGAGCTTCTTTACCATTGGTAAAAGAAGCGACGACTTCAAAACCGAAATTGTTCCATGGAAATAGATGAATAATCCCCTCCAGGATGCGGGGCTCATCATCTACGATGATTACTTGATACATAGTTGGTTTCCTCGTGTGTAATGCATTGTTCAGGCAACGGAATGATTATATCATATTTTGATGCCAGGGTCAAAAGGTCTAAGCCCACATGAGCCTGCTCATAAGTGGATGAAGGACATTGAATAGAATTGCGGGAGCGCACAGTCAAAATATAAACCTTTTTGGGAGGATGAAATGGACGAAATGAATAGAAAAACAGCTGCCGGCTGGCAGGAGGGACTGGTAGCCGGCAATGGCCACAGCGGAGTGATCTGCTCCTGTGATCCGTATGAAGAGGTGCTGACCTATCAGAATATAGAACTGCTGATGCCGACAGAGGACCCCAGGACGATTCCACCGGAGGTTGGAAGCGAGCTGCAGGAAGCCAGGCAGGCGGTACTTCATATGGATGATACCTGGAATGTGCATGGCAGAAAGAGGACTTATCTGTATGCATATCATCCGGGAATGCAGTTAACAATCACGACACCAAAGCATAAGGTGAAAGCTTACAGCCGCCGGATGGAGGGTGAGACCGGAGAAGTCCTCGTGGATTATAGTGACGAGACCGGAAATTATCGCCGGCGTACCTTTGTATCCGCAGAGGACTGTGTTGTCACACAGTATCTGGCAGAGGGGCAAAAAGAGCTTCCGGAGCTGACCATTTCGATAGATCCGCCGGAAACACTGCCAAAATTCGGAGTAAAAAAGCATGGAACCGGACCGGAGGTCAATATGAAGTATGAGCTGATCTATGATAAGGCAGCCTCCTGGCTCGGGCAGGCAGCACATTATCCGGCATTTCCAGGCAGTGAATTACGGGAGAAAGGATATGTGACCATGGTACGGCTTCTGCATGTGGGAGGAAGCAGGAGTCAGGAACCGTCAGACAGCGGGGAGAAAATTCATATCAGAGGAGCAAAGGCAGTCTGGATTCTGGCAAAGACAGCAGCCGCGGTGGAGATGGGAGAGATGAAAGATTTCCCCGGGGCGAAGGCCAGAGAGGGTATCGACGCGGTGCTCTCGGATCTGGAGCGTACTGTGGTAAAATACCGGACACAGGAAGGCGGCTTTGATTATGAAAGCGCACTGGCGGCGCAGAGCAAACGGCAGCGTAAGACTTATGCTTCCGTAGGCTTCCGGCTGGGGGACGATACAACGGATTCCTGTGAGGGAGCTTCGGCGTCGGAGACCAATACAGAGCTTTTAAAAAGACAGAAAAATTCACCACAGATGCTGACAGAGCTGGTAGAACGGATCTATCGCACCGGAAGATATGTACAGGCAGCCTGTGCCGGATATTCTGCACCGAGACTGTGCGGAATGTGGACCGGGGAATGGAATCCCGGCTGGAGCGGTGCTTATACGATGGACGCCAATGTGAATATCCAGGTATCCGGCATGAATACCGGGCATATGGAGCAGGCGGCATGGGGATATATCTATTTTATTCTCCGACAGATCAATGACTGGCAGGAAAATGCACAGGCTGTTTATGGAATGCGGGACGCTCTGCTGGCACCTGTGAATACCGACGGTAACCGGGCAGTCATGGTGGAGTATGATATCGATTATCCTTTCCAGTACTGGAATGCAGGGGCTTCCTGGCTGATGGTGCCGATCTTTGAGTACTGGCAGTGTTTCGGCAATCTTAAGATACCACTGCCTGAGAATCTGGCCGCAGCCTGCGGAAAACAAAGTCTGGATCTGGAACAGGAGATCCTGCGCCCCCTGCTGTGGAAGACGTTTCATTTCTGGGAGCAGTTATGTACACCGGAATACTATACAGACAGTGAGGGACAGCCTCATTATAAAGAAGGAAAAAAAGCTCTGGAAGACGGAGAACATTATCTGATCATTCCGTCCTATTCTCCTGAGAATCATCCCATCGGTTATACCAGTACGATCACTGCGAATGCAGCCATGGATATAGCGGCTGCTTCGGATGTATTACGTATGTTAAGGGAGCTGGAGGAGAGGATCTGCGACGAGGTGTCGGGAGAGCGGCTGAGAGCCTGCGTGGAGCTGGCAGGGTGGCTGCCGGAATATCAGACGGATGAGACCGGAGGATTAAAAGAATGGTCGCTGCCTGCGATGCGGGACAATCATGAGCATCGTCACATCAGCCATCTCTACTGTGCGTGGCCCGGAGTGGAGACCCAGCATGATGAAAGACTGGCAGAAAGCTGCAGACAGGCCATCAGGAACCGGAACATAGGGAATGCCGGCAAGGATGATACCGCCTCCCACGGGTGGATCCACAAGGGGCTGGTGGCAGCCAGGCTGAAGGACGGTGAGAGTCTTTCTGAGATCCTTCATCTGTTACTGCATAGTGACATTTTTTACAGCAGCCTGCTGACGGATCATAATACGGACCGCAGCAGAGGTGTCTATTGTACAGATACGATTCTGGGATTACAGGGAATCATTCAGGAAGCACTGGTGTATTCCGAACGGGGGGAGATTGAATTCCTGCCGGCGCTTCCTAAGGAGTGGAAGAAGGGCTGTGTGAATGGGCTGATGGCCAGAACGAGAATCTGCATCCGGAGACTTACCTGGAATCTGGACAAAAAGACACTGGAAGCAGAACTGGAATCTTATGAGGATCAGGAGGTCAAAATCTCCTGCCCGATTTTAAAATGCGAAGAAGTCTGCCATTTGAAACAGGGAGAATTATACAGAATCCGGTTCTAATCGACCGACTCTGTGAGCTGTCTGCGATAATCATTGGCAGTGACACCGTAATACTGACGGAACGCCTGCGTAAAATGCTGGGATGTGGAGTAATTCAGCTTTTCTGCAATCTGGGCGATACTAAGGCGTTTGTCGGTCAGATAGATTTTGGCTGCGGACATCCGGGCTTCCTGTTTTTTCTGCAAAAAGGTCTTGCCGTAATATTTTTTGAGAAAGCGCTCCGTCTGGCGGACACTTAAGCCCAGGGTCTTCGCCAGGTTTTCAAGAGTAATGGTCTCGTAATGATAGAGAAAGGCCCGTTCGATGATCAGAGTCTTACCGTCAATGAGGTTGGAGGGGGCAAAGTGCTGCTTTGAATAACGGTTTCCTTCATAATTACGGACAACTTTTACAAGGCACTGCTGCAGTAAAGCTTCTACCTGAATCATATAACCGGTATATTTGTATTTTAATTCATAGAAGAGCTGTTCCATCAGAACACCAAGATTCTGGGTATCCTGACCCATCCAGAAATTTTTTCTGACAAATTTGCCGGCGGTGCTGTCGGAAGAAATCAGAGGAGCATCCTCCTCCTGCAATTGAAAATAGATGGAATACTCCGTCATGGGATCTAAGGGATATGGAATCTGTTCATGCTCCACATGGGGACCTGTCATATACAGTGTGCCCGGTGTAAGATCATAGGAAACACCGTCTATGACTGCCTGCCCCCGCCCTTCGGGAATGTAATGCAGTTCATAGCTGTTGCTGCCGTGGCTGTGACGTGGCAGTGGCTTTAAAAAGTGTTCAAAAGCAATGTTCAGAATGAGGAAAGTCGTGTGATCGATCGTCGTTTTCACATCGAGACCATAGATGGTATTGTCTGCTGTCTGGTTCATTTGAGTGCTCCTGTTTTTCAGATTTATCATAATGATGTCGGAGCCAGAAGCCCACGACTTAGATGCTGCGGATTATTCCGAACTACACTGTCTTCAGTGTAGCAACGAAATGGTAAAAAGTCAAACTGAGTAGTGCAAAAACACGACAAAAATGTGCTGATAATGTCGCAAGTATGTCTGTTAATCGTATCTTTACGAGATTAGAATAAAATTATCAGCAGGTAACCTGACAGAGTAAAAATGCAATGGAAATAGTAAACATATAACACATTTAAGGAGGTAACAGAAATGGACAGACAGGAAATGAAACAGAGAAAAATGATGGGAGC
>CAVJMX010000039.1:0-22372 GCA_963650795.1 Bacteroidales bacterium H4 | reverse complement strand
CTTCCTTAGAGGATGAGAAAGCAATTCAGAAAAAGGAACAGGAAGACAGAAAAGCCTCCTGGAAGGAGCATACTCCGGAAGTCTTTGAGAAAAAAAGAGAAGAAAGCTACCGCGTCATGGAGGCTGCGAAATACGAGGCGGCACCAAAAGACCGGAGTGAATTTATACAGAAGCCTATCTGGCAGGAAGCACATACCAGTGTGCAGACCAGTATCCGCAAGCCGGAGCCGGCACCTGAGGCACCGAAAGCCACTGAGCAGGCAAAAGAGGAGGATGATTTCTTCGTAGAAGCAGAACTGCCGGAGCAAAAGGTGGGGACGCCGTCCGAGCCTGTCATCTGCCCGGAGACCGCGGAAGTGATCGAACCTGAGGTAAAAGATGTCCAGCAGATGAATCTGTTTGAAGAAAAACTATTGTCTGTGCAGAACCGCAGCCGCTACCGTATCATCGGTCAGGTCTTTGACACCTACTGGATGATTCAGTTCGAGGATAAACTGTTCATCATCGACCAGCATGCGGCTCATGAGAAGGTAAAATACGAGCGGCTGATGAAGCAGTTCCATGAAAAAAATGTGGTTTCCCAGCGCCTGATGCCACCCATTATCGTAAGTCTCACGGGGCAGGAAGAGAGCGTTCTTCATACTTACGAGGATGCCTTTGCTCAGTTGGGATTTGAGATTGAAGCCTTCGGAGGCAACGAATATGCCCTGCGCAGCGTGCCGGTGGACCTCTACGGATGCAGTGAGCGAGAACTTTTCTTAGCTGTACTGGATGAACTTTCCCAGGAGACCGGCAACCGCGGCAGTTTCCAGGTCATCGAGGAGAAGATTGCGTCGATGTCCTGTAAGGCGGCGGTCAAGGGTAACAACCGATTAAGCTTTAAAGAGGCAGAGGAGCTGATCGACGAACTGCTGACACTGGATAACCCCTATAACTGTCCCCATGGCAGACCTACCATTATCACCATGACAGAGACAGACCTGGAGAAGAAATTTAAGAGGATCGTATAATGCGTTTATTGATCAAACAACGAGTATTTTCCTGGACAGATTCCTATGATGTCTATGATGAGAATGAAAATGCAAAATATTTTGTGAAGGCGGAGTTTTTCTCCTTAGGACACCAGCTGCATGTCTACGACAGAAATGATCATGAACTGGGTGTCATCAGACAGCGTCTGTTAACCCTGCTGCCGGCTTTTGAAATCGAGATCGGTGGACGGGTTCGGGGCGAGATTCGCAAGCAGTTTTCCTTTTTCAAGCCCAGATACGAGATCGATTACAACGGCTGGCGCGTGGAAGGAGACTTCCTTGGCTGGGATTATGATGTATACAGCGGATGCAGCAGTATCATTCATATCTCGAAGGAATTGTTCCGCTGGGGTGACACTTATACCATCAATTTCGCGGATCCTAAGGATGAACTGGAGGGACTGATGCTAGTCATCGCCATCGATGCGGCAAACTGCACCCAGAACAACGGATAATTTTAAGGTATAGGTATAAGGAAAAAATTATGTCGGCAACTGAAATGAAAAAGAGACCGCTGGTCGTGCTGACCGGTCCTACCGCAGTGGGCAAGACGAAACTGTCCATTGCCCTGGCAAAAGCCATAGGGGGAGAGATTCTGTCAGCAGATTCCATGCAGGTATATAAGCATATGGACATCGGATCCGCTAAGATCCGCCCGGAGGAAATGCAGGGAGTTCCCCATCACCTGATTGGCATTTTGGAACCATGGGACGAGTTTAATGTTGTGGTGTTCCAAAAGCGTTGTCTGGAATGCATGGAACAGATCTACGACAGAGGACATATCCCCATTTTGGTGGGAGGCACCGGATTCTACATTCAGGCGGTGCTAAGAGGCATTGATTTTACGGAAAACGAAGAGAACACCGAATACCGTAAAAAGCTGGAACAGCTGGCGGAGAAACAGGGACCGGAGGTACTGCATGAAATGCTGCGGAAGGTCGATCCTGTATCGGCGGAAACGATTCATGCCAATAATATCAAGAGGACCATCCGGGCACTGGAATACTATGAACTGACAGGAGAACCAATCTCTGCCCATAACGAACGGGAAAAAGAACGGACGAGTCCTTATAATTTCAGCTATTTTGTCCTGACAGATGACCGGGAAAAGCTCTATGCCCGGATCGAAACCCGCATCGATGAAATGCTGTCGGAGGGACTGGTGGAAGAAGTAAAACATTTGAAAGAAATGGGCTGCCACAGAGGGATGGTATCCATGCAGGGGCTGGGTTATAAGGAGATCCTGGAATACCTGGACGGAGAATGCAGTCTGGAGGAAGCGGTATATACCTTGAAGCGGGACACCAGACATTTTGCCAAGAGACAGCTGACCTGGTTTCGCAGAGAAAAAGAGGTCACCTGGATCGACAAAGGGCAGTTTGATTACAACGAAGAGAAAATTTTAGATTTTATGATAAAGGAATTAGGAGAAAAAGGGATCTATGAAAAACAACAGTAACGAAGAAATGTATTTATCCATGGGAATCAGCAAGACCGTATATGATTACGGCTGTGCCATTGAGAAAAATTTAAGAGACCGCTTCGATGAAGTGGACCAAAATGCAGAATACAATCAGTTAAAAGTGGTAAAAGCCATGCAGCAGCATCAGGTGAGTGAAGCCTGCCTGCTGGGTACCACCGGCTACGGCTATAACGATCTGGGAAGAGATACCTTAGAGGCTGTCTATGCGGCAACCTTCCATACAGAGGATGCCCTGGTACGTCCCCAGATCACCTGCGGTACCCATGCACTGGCACTGGCACTGATGAGTAATTTAAGACCCGGCGATGAACTGTTATCCCCGGTGGGCAAGCCTTATGACACTTTGGAAGAAGTCATCGGCATCCGCCCGTCGAAGGGATCTCTGGCAGAGTACGGCGTGACTTATCGCCAGGTAGACCTGCTGCCGGACGGAAGCTTTGATTATGACAAAATCCGGGAGAACATCAACGAGAAGACCCACCTGGTAACGATCCAGCGTTCCAAAGGCTATCAGACCAGACCGACCCTGTCTGTACAGCGGATCGGCGAACTGATCGCTTTTATTAAGGACATCAAGCCGGATGTCATCTGCATGGTGGACAACTGCTACGGAGAATTCGTGGAGACCATCGAGCCCTCCGATGTGGGCGCGGATATGATCGTGGGATCCCTTATTAAAAACCCCGGCGGCGGACTGGCACCCATCGGCGGCTATATTGCCGGGAAAAAGGAGTGTGTGGAAAATGCAGCATACCGTCTGACGTCCCCGGGACTGGGCAAAGAGGTCGGAGCTTCCCTAGGTATCCTGAAGGACTTCTACCAGGGATTTTTCCTGGCACCTACCGTAACGGCGGGAGCATTAAAAGGTGCAATCTTTGCAGCAAATATTTACGAGAAATTAGGCTTTGCGGTCGTTCCGAACGGCACGGAGAGCAGACACGATATTATCCAGGCGGTGACCTTCGGACAGCCGGAGGGCGTCATCGGCTTCTGTCAGGGCATTCAGGCGGCAGCACCGGTGGACAGTCATGTAACACCGGAACCCTGGGATATGCCCGGCTATGATGCCCAGGTCATCATGGCGGCAGGTGCGTTCGTATCCGGATCCTCCATTGAATTGTCCGCAGACGGACCGATCAAACCTCCTTACGCAGTGTATTTCCAGGGAGGACTGACCTGGCAGCATGCCAAATTTGGTATTCTGAAATCCCTGCAGGCACTGCTTACGAAGGGAATCGTGACGGAAGACCAGATCAGACGGGCAATGTAAATCGCGTAAGAAAATACGAATCCTGTAGAAAAAGCGCAAAATAAAATCCACTAAATTTGTGTACAGAAGTCTCTTTTTGTGATAGTATAAAAAGACGTATGGAAGATGGGCTCACGGGGAGACCCTGACGGATCCAGAGAGTACACAAGAAAAGAAAGAAGAGGAAATGCCTTGAAGAGAATTAATTGGGTATTGATCGTCCTGGTACTGGTGGGATTTGTGATCGGAAGATTTATCGGCACTTATTTCGATGGTACTTTTCTGAATTACGGACAAAATTTCGGACTCAGCAGCCCGGTGGAACTGAATCTCGGTTTTATCATCCTGACCTTTGGTCTGGAGTTTAATATTACCATTGCAAGTGTGATCGGTGTGATCATCGCTTTTGTGGTATACCGTTTTATCCGTTAGAGAACATACGTCGGAGAAGGCAGAAGGAGACTTATGCCTGCAAAAATGACACAACATGTAACCGATTCACAACTGCCTTATGAAAGATTCTTAAGCTTCGGACCGGAGAACCTTACAGAAGCGGAACTTCTGGCGGTAATCCTGCGTACCGGAACCAAAGATACTTCCGCAGTGGAACTGGCGAAGGAAGTACTGGCACTGGCGAAGTACCCAAGAGAGGGACTGCTTGGACTGCACGATGTAAGTGTGGAAGAACTGACAGCGATCCGGGGAATCGGCATGGTGAAGGCAGTGAAGCTAAAGTGCATTGCCGAATTATCCAACCGGATGAGCCGGGCAAGGGCGAGTGCCGGAATCTGTTTTACCAGAGCGGATATGGTGGCGGAATACTTCATGGAAAAGTTACGCCATAAGGACACCGAGTGTGTGTACCTGATCTGCCTGGATGCCAAGGGACAACTGATCCGGGAGAAAAAACTGTCGGACGGCTGTGTGAACATGGCACTGATCTCTCCGAGAGAGATATTTTTAGAGGCACTGAAGGAAAAAGCGGTAAATATCATACTGGTACACAATCATCCCAGCGGTGACCCGACGCCCAGCACGGCAGACCGGGAACTTACCGAAAATGTGGCAAGCGTAGGAGAACAGATGGATATTCCTCTCTTAGACCACATTATTATCGGGGATAACAGGTATACTAGCTTTAAAGAACAAAAATTATTGAGATGATATAAGAAAGGAAAAGGACAGTGGCAAACAACGCATTCGGTATCGACCTCGGTACCAACAACATAAAGATCTATAATCGCAATGATGACAACATTATGATCGAGAAGAATATGATTGCCATCGAGAATAAGAATACTTTATTTGCATACGGCAACTCTGCATTTGAAATGTATGAGAAAGCTCCCGGCAATATTCATATTTCTTATCCGCTTTCCAATGGCGTGATCGCGGATATCAAGAATATGGAGACTTTGGTGAAGTATTTTATCGGAGATCTGCAGAAGGGGAATACCAAGCCCTCCGATTTCTTCATTGCGGTGCCGACGGATGTTACCGAGGTGGAGAAGAGAGCGTTCTACGACCTGATCAAGGGTGCCAACGTAAAGGCGAAGAAGATCATGGTAGTGGAGAAGGCAGTGGCAGACGGTCTGGGACTGGACATCGATGTGAAAAACTCTCAGGGTGTTCTGGTGGTGAATGTCGGATATGAGACCACGGAGATCTCTATTTTATCTCTGGGAGGTATCGTATTAAGCCGTCTGATCAAGGTAGGCGGCATGAAGTTCGATGACGCCATCCGCGCAGCGGTCAGAAGAGAAATTTCCCTGATCATCGGCGGCAAGACTGCGGAAAATGTGAAGATTGCCTTAAAAGAGCTGGAAGAAGAGGGCAAGGGTGCCATTGTATACGGCAGAGACATCGTGACCGGGCTTCCGGTAGAGCGCGAGATCCCTACGAAGATGGTGGACGAGTCCTTAGAAGAGCACTTCTACACGATCATTGATAATGTAAAAGTGATCCTGGAGAGAACTCCCCCTGAACTGGCAGCGGACATTTACCGTCACGGTATTTATTTAACCGGCGGTGCTTCCCAGGTAAGCCATCTGGCAGAGCGCCTGGCAGCGGGTACCGGACTGCATGTAAATATAGCAGAGAATCCTCTGACCAGTGTGGCAACGGGACTTGCCAAGATCATCAAGGATGACAACTATAAAACGGTAGCTTATGCAATTGAAGGGATGAGTAAATGAGCCCAGTCGTAAAAAGAAAAGGGGAGAGGTTTACTTTACCGAGTAAATATCTCCTTTTAATTTTGACTATCCTGTGCACTGTCATGATGTTGGTGACCTTTGGCACCAATGTGTTTAACCGTCCGTTTAACCGCATCGTTGGATATGTAGTGGTTCCTTTTGAACAGGGAATCGCCAAAGCGGGACAATGGCTGTCCAACCGTTCGGACGAACTGGTACAGATCCGGACACTTTTGGAGGAAAACAGCGCGCTGAAGGAGCAGGTGGCGGCACTCACGGAGGAGAACACCTTACTGCAGCAGGATAAATATGAATTAAATGAGTTAAGAGGTCTGTTGGAACTGGATGAAGAATACGGGGATTATAATAAGATCGGAGCCCGGATCATCAGCAGAGATTCCGGTAACTGGTATTCTTCCTTTGTCATTGACAAGGGATCCAACGATGGTCTGGCAGACGATATGAATGTGATCGCCGGCGGCGGACTGGTAGGCAGGATCACTTCCGTGGGTCCGAACTGGTCCAGGGTAACATCTATCATATCCGATAATTCCAACGTCAGCGGTATGACACTTGCCACGGGAGACAATCTGATCGTATCCGGAGACTTACAGTTGATGGCACAGGGCGTGATTCCCTTCAGTAAACTGGTGGACAGTCAGGATGCCGTCGCAGAGGGAGATAAGGTCGTAACTTCCGACATCAGTGACAAGTATCTGCCCAATATTCTGATCGGCTATATCAGTACGATCAATAAAGATACGAACAACCTGACCAAATCAGGTTATCTGACACCGGTGGTGGATTTTGAACATCTGAGTGAAGTGCTTGTCATTACGGACAAAAAGCAGCAGGTTCCGGGCGGAGGAGGCACAGATGGAGAATAACAGCAGTATTCTGCGCAAGATCGTGGTCGTGTTACTGATCATCGTGTTTTTCGTCTTGCAGTGCAGCGTATTCAACAGCCTGGCTTTGGGCGGCATCATTCCCAATCTGATGATCCTTCTGACTTCTTCTTTCGGATTTATGAGAGGGGAAAAGGAAGGGCTTCTGATCGGATTCGCCTGTGGGCTTTTATGTGATATCTTTTTTGGCAGTTTCTTAGGGTTTTACGCTATGGTCATGATGTACATAGGTTTTGTGAACGGAAAGTTCTGCCGCATCTTTTATCCGGAGGATATCAAGCTGCCGCTGGCACTGATCGTGGTAAGCGATATCTCTTACGGATTGATTTGTTATATTCTGATGTTTCTTTTGAGAGGGCGTTTTCATTTCCCGTATTATTTTACCAAAGTGATCCTTCCGGAGGCACTTTATACTATCGTTGTTACGATTATTTTGTATCCTCTGATTCTGAAGATCAATCAGAAGCTGGAGGAGAAGGAAAAAAGGAGCGCACAGAAATTTGTTTCGTGAAATCAGAGACCACATTATAAATATTGTGACCAGCAGACTGACGGTGCTGGCAATCATGTTTGTTGTCTTTGCCGGAGTGCTGATCTACCGCTGTTTTAATCTGCAGATCGTAAACGGAGAATCCTATCTGAATGATTTTATTCTCCAGATCGAGAAGACCAGGGATATTTCCAGTACCAGAGGGCGGATTTTAGACCGTAACGGCAACGTGCTGGCGGAAAACGAGCTGGCATATTCCGTGAAGATCGAGGATGTATTTGAGTCCAGCCGGAATAAAAATGCCAGAGTGAATGAGGTAGTCTACCGTCTGATCAAGCTGATTGAGAAGAACGGGGACAATGTCATTACGGACTTTAAGATCGTAATCGATGAGGACGGTGATTATGCCTATTCCGTGGAAGGTACGGCACTGCTTCGTTTTCAGGCGGATGTACTGGGTTATAAGACCATTGATAAGCTGACCGAAGAAGAGAAGGCAATGACGGCACAGGAGCTGATGGAGTATTTAAGTCGTGCCAAGGGATTTGCCATTGGGCAGTACGAAGATCCCGAGGACCATACGACCAAATTTGTCCCCGGCAAGGGCTATACGAAGGAAGAATGGCTGCAGATGGTGACCATCCGTTATGCCATGAACCTGACTTCCTTCCGCAAATATGTAGGTACGACCGTGGCGACGAATGTCAGTGAAGAGACTGTGGCTGTGATCATGGAGAACTCCGATCAGTTAGACGGTGTTTCTATTGTGGAAGATACGGTGAGACATTACATAGACAGCAAATATTTTGCACATGTACTGGGATACACCGGCAAAATCTCTTCCGACGAATTGACGGACTTAAATGCACAGGTCGTGGCGGAAGGCGGAAGTGAAGATACCTATACCATTAATGACGTGGTAGGAAAAAGCGGTATGGAAGCCTATATGGAGACGACACTGCAGGGTACCAAGGGCAGTGAAAAAGTGGTGGTGGATAACACCGGTAAGGTAATCAGCATTTTGGAGCGCAAGGAAGCGCAGCCGGGTGCGGATGTGTATCTGACCATTGACAAGGATCTCACGGAAGCAGTTTATAATATTGTGGAACAGAAGCTTGCCGGTCTGGTAGCAAGCAAGATCATCAATGCCAAGGAATTCAATCTGCCGGAAAATGCGAAAAGTTCCTCGATAAAGATACCCATCTACGATGTGTATTTTTCTATGATCAATAATAATATTCTGGACAGAAAGCATTTCGAAGCAGAGGATGCAGGAGAGACGGAAAAGGCGGTCTATGCCGCGTATCTTGAATACAAGCAGGGCGTCTATGACAGACTGACATATGAGCTTACACAAGGGGCAACTCCTTATAATAAGCTCTCCAAGGAATATCAGGTCTACCAGAGTAATATCGTAAGCCTTCTCAGAGAAGAGGGCGTGATCATGAAGGAACTGGTGGACGATAACGATGCCACTCAGATCGCATGGGCAAAGGATGAGGTCATTTCACTGAAAGAGTACCTGCAATACTGTATCGCCATGAACTGGATCGATGTCAGCAAACTGGAACTGAATGACAAGTATTCCGATTCCACAGAAGTGTATGACAAGCTTTTGGAGTACATCATTGACAAAGTGGATCATACCTCGGAGTTTCAGAAACGTTTTTATAAATATATGCTCTTAAATGATAAGATCACCGGAAAACAGATCTGCATGCTCTTATGCGAACAGCAGGTGGTGGACATCCCTGCGGAGGATGAGGAAGCCTTATATTCCGGGAAATTATCGGCATACCAGTTCATGATGAACCGGATCAACAACCTGGAGATCACACCGGCGCAGCTGGCACTGGATCCCTGTAATGCCTCCGTAGTCATTACGGACGTCAATACGGGAGATGTACTGGCGATGGTGTCCTACCCCGGATATGACAATAACAAGATGGCAAATACCGTGGATGCGGAATATTATGCCCAGCTGAATGCGGACAAGTCCAGCCCACAGCTTAATTTTGCCACCCAGTATAAGGCGGCACCCGGTTCCACGTTCAAGATCGTATCCGCAACCGCCGGACTGATGGAAAATGTGATCAATCTACAGACCAGAATAAACTGTGTCGGTACCTTTACGGAGATCACACCGTCTCCGAGATGTTGGAGAATTTCCGGACATGGCTACGAAAATGTGACATCTGCTATCAAGGATTCCTGTAACTACTTTTTCTACAACGTAGGTTATCAGCTGGCAACGAGATCCGGTACCTACAATGAGGAAGCCGGACTGGACACTTTAAGCAAATATGCGGATCTGTACGGACTGACGGATAAGTCAGGGGTGGAGATCGGGGAATATGCACCGGATGTATCTACGAAGGACCCTGTGCGTTCCGCAATCGGTCAGGGCAGCAACAGCTATACCACCGTGGGACTGGCAAGATATGTTACAACGATTGCCAACAGCGGTACCTGCTATAACCTGACTTTGCTTGACAAGACCACTGACTCCCAGGGAAATCTGTTAAAGGAGTATCATGCAGAGGTCAGAAATCAGATCGACCTGCCCCAGGAATACTGGAATGCATTCCATCTGGGAATGCGCCAGGTGGTGGAGAACAAAAAGTATTTCAGTGATCTGGCGGTAAACGTGGCAGGTAAGACCGGTACTGCAGAGCAGACATCGTCCCGACCGAACCACGCACTGTTTATCTGCTATGCACCTTATGAGAATCCGGAGATCGCCATTGCGACCCGAATCCCCTTCGGATATTCCTCCGATTATGCGGCGCAGTTCACAAGAGATATTATCAAGTACTATTACGGACTGGCAGAAGAGGATGATCTGATCACCGGTACCGCGGATACGCTGGATAACGCGGTGTCCAACGAGATGTAATTAATATAAAAGACAGGTATAAAACATGAAAGACGCAGTATTGATTAAAAGTTTTCCCAACGGTATCACACTTCTGATGAGAGAGGATGCCTCTCTGGAGGAAATATTACAGGAACTTGCGGTAAAATTCACAGAGGCAAGGAACTTTTTCGGCACCTCCACCATGGCACTGTCCATGGAGGGACGGAAAGTCACGGAAGTGGAAGAGATCCGCATCCTGGATACCATAAGAGAGAACAGCAATGTCCGGATCGTCTGCATTGTGGGGCATGATGACGACACCAATAAGAACTTTATCAAAGCACTTCAGCATATGGAGAAAAAGCTTTCCGGTGGTGATGAAGGACAGTTCTATAAGGGAACGTTAAAGAACCGGGAAGTGATCGAGACCGAGAACAGTATTGTGGTACTGGGGGATGTCTATCCGGGAAGTGCGGTGATCTCTGCGGGTAATATTATTATTTTAGGCGGTCTGTACGGCGAGGCATATGCCGGAGGATCCGGACGGGAAGACGCCTATATTGTAGCGCTTGAAATGGAGCCGGAAAGATTAAAAATCGGCGATTTCAAATATAAAACCAATGCGAAACAGTCGAAATGGGGCATACGTCCCAAAGTACAACCGAAAATTGCACACCTGAAGAACGGGAAGATCGTATTTGATCCCCTTACCAAAGAATTACTGGGTGCTTTTTAAAAGCATCCAGGGGACGACAAATAAAAACAGGAGGAATCCAATATGGAACAAAACGTTTCCACGGAGAAGAAAAGCTCCGAAGTCATTGTCGTCACTTCAGGAAAAGGCGGTGTAGGTAAGACCACTACATCCGCAAACGTTGGAACAGGTCTTGCAAAGGCGGGCTGTAAAGTCTGCCTCATCGATACGGATATCGGTCTGCGCAACCTTGATGTTGTCATGGGGCTGGAGAACCGTATCGTCTACAATCTGGTGGATGTGGTGGAAGGCAACTGCCGCATCAAACAGGCTCTGATCCGGGATAAAAGGCATCCGGGGCTCTACCTGATGCCATCGGCACAGACCAGAGACAAGTCGGCGGTTACCCCGGGACAGATGGTGAAAGTAATCGATCATCTCAGAGAACAGTTTGATTATATTATTCTCGACTGCCCGGCGGGTATCGAACAGGGCTTCCAGAATGCCATTGCGGGAGCAGACAGAGCACTGGTGGTAACCACACCGGAAGTGTCTGCCATCCGGGATGCGGATCGTATCATAGGACTTTTGGAGGCGAACGGATTCAAACAGATGGATCTTATCATCAACAGGCTGCGCATGGATATGGTGCGGCGGGGGGATATGATGTCCGCGGACGATGTGGTGGACATCCTGGCAATTCCTCTCATCGGCATCATTCCGGATGATGAGAACGTGGTAATCGCGACGAATCAGGGAGAACCGTTGGTAGGAACCGATACCCCGGCGGGAAAAGCATATCACAACGTCGTGGAACGACTGCGGGGAAGAGAAATCCCTTTCCTGGACTTTGAAAAAGGAGTGTCCTTTTGGACAAAAGTAACCGGTATTTTTCGAAAGGCATAGGAAGGGGACAGATGAATATGAAACATTTTTTTCACAGGAAAAGTTCCTGCCAGGTGGCAAAGGATCGTCTGAAGATCCTGCTGATCTCGGACAGGGTGAACTGTTCGCCGGAGATGATGGAACTGATCAAGGCGGATATTACCAAGGTGATCTCCAAATATATGCGCATCGATACCGACCATATGGAGATTGAGATACAGGCGAAAGGCAACAGTAAAGGCGGACGGAATAAGACACCGAGCCTGATCGCCAATATACCGATCCTGGATTTACAGAAAAATGCAAAAATGCCGTGAATACATAAGAAATAAAATAGAAGGGCTGATAAATGTTTAAGAATTATAGATTACGGGATTATGATTTCAAATTGATCATATTGGTGCTGGCACTGTCGATCGTGGGAATACTGACCATCGGCAGTGCCGAACCGGCACAGCAGACCAAGCAGATCGCGGGTGTGGCAGCCGGTCTGGTCATTATGATCGTCCTTTCTTTTTTTAATTATTCCATTATTCTGAAGCTTTACTGGCTGATGTATATCGGTAATCTGGTACTGTTAGGGCTGGTAATCCTGATGGGTGAGGAAGGCAACGGTGCACAGCGGTGGCTGAAGATCGGCGGACTGCAATTTCAACCTTCGGAACTTGCAAAAATTTTATTGATTTTATTCTTTGCACAGTTTATTATGAAATATAAGGAAAAGCTGAACACTTTCCGTGTGATCGTTTCACTTGCTGTACTGATGGGAGTACCCTGGGTCATGGTACTGAAGCAGCCGGCACTGTCTACCAGTATTGTGCTGATCTTTATCTTCTGTGTGATTCTGTTTGTCGGAGGCATCAGTTATAAGCTGATATTCGGCGCACTGGCAGTAGCGATACCGGCGGTGGTAATACTGGTATCTTTGGCGTTACAGCCGGACAGTACCATATTGGAGACCTATCAGAAAAATCGTATCCTTGCCTTTGTTAATCCGGAGGAATATTCCACGGACCTGGCATATCAGCAGTTGAATTCCGTTATGGCAATCGGATCCGGTGAACTGGACGGCAAAGGATATAAAAACAACGAGATCACATCGGTAAAAAACGGCAATTTCCTGTCAGAAGCGGAAACCGATTTCATATTCGCGGTAATCGGTGAAGAGTTCGGATTTAAGGGAAGTATAGCGGTTATCATCCTGTTACTTTTAACGGCAATGGAATGTATCTCCATCGCCTCAAAAGCAAAGGATGTCGCGGGATCTATTATTGCCGCGTCCATGGGAGGGCTGATCGCATTCCAGAGTTTTGTGAATATCGGGGTTGCCACATTTATTCTTCCGAACACAGGACTTCCGCTGCCTTTTGTGAGTTACGGACTGACCTCGTTACTCAGTCTGTATATCGGTATGGGAGTCGTGATGAATGTACGGCTGCAGGCGAAAAAAGGCGAAAGATAGAAGAAAAGAAGGGGTATAGAGTATGAACATTGCACTGATTGCACATGATGCCAAAAAGAAATTAATGCAAAATTTCTGCATCGCTTATCGGGGGATCCTGAGCAAAAATGAATTATATGCTACCGGAACCACCGGAAGACTGATCGAAGAGGTTACGAATCTGAATGTTCACAAATATCTGGCAGGTCACCTGGGCGGTGAACAGCAGATCGGCGCGCAGATCGAGCACAATGAGATCGATCTGGTGATCTTTTTGCGGGATCCGCTGGCACCGAAGGCTCATGAGCCGGATGTAAGTAATGTAATGCGTCTCTGTGATATGCATAATATCCCACTGGCAACGAACCTCGCCAGCGCAGAACTGTTGATCAAGTCCTTAGACAGAGGAGATTTAGAGTGGCGTGAGATGTACAAATAAATTTCGTATGATTACTTCCTGCATTTCGGCAGCTTTATGTATCGTATTGTTAACCGGCTGTGGCAATGTCGCCTATAGTTTCCCGTATGACGTGAATTCCAATGTCAGCAGTTTCAATGTTCTGGCAGGGACGGGAGAAGATAAAGTGGCGACTTTCGCACAGGATCTGTGTGTGGTCACGGGGGACAATGCCGGAGACGGCAGTGTGGATATGACCCAGGCGTCTGCGGCAGTACTGTTTGATGTGAACAACAAAGAAGTGCTGTATTCCAAAAACGCCTATGAGAGACTCTATCCCGCCAGCCTGACGAAGGTCATGACGGCACTGGTGGCGTTACAGAACGCTTCCCTGGATACCGTTCTTACAGCTACGGACAGTGTGAAGATCACGGAGTCCGGAGCACAGCTGTGCGGACTGAAGAGCGGTGATACCATGACACTGGATCAGGCACTTCACATTCTGTTAATATATTCCGCCAACGATGCGGCGATGCTGATCGCAGAGAATGTGGGCGGCAGTGTGGATCATTTCGTGGAGATGATGAATGACGAGGCAAAACGGCTGGGTGCCACCAATACCAGTTTCGCCAATCCTCACGGTCTGTCGGATGACAACCATTATACCACGGCATATGATCTGTATCTGATTTTCAACGAAGCAATCAAATATGACTCTTTTAACGAGATCATCCATATGACGTCTTATCAGACAACCTATTATGACAGGGACGGTAAGGCAAAAGAACTTACAGTGAACAATACCAATCGTTTCCTGAAAGGAGACTTCCAGGCACCGGAAAATATCACTGTGATCGGAGGCAAGACCGGTACTACCAACGCGGCGGGACACTGCCTGATCTTGTTGTCCAGAGATGTGAACGGAGCTCCGTACATCTCTGTCATACTGAATTCTTCGGCGAGTGATGTCCTATATCCGGAAATGGTGCAACTACTGGAGCAAATCAATAAATAGATGTTGTTTTTTGAAGGTATATAAACTATAATAAAGTAAATAGGTTGCGTGAAGTTCCTATAAATTTTACGACAGGAGGGTTACACCAATGGTTCAGTTGATTGTAGGCAAAAAGGGTAAGGGCAAGACAAAACAGCTGTTGGACAAAGTAAACAGCGAGGTAAAGGATATTGCGGGCAGTATCGTATATCTGGACAAAAGTACGAAACACATGTATGAACTGAACAACAAGGTGCGTCTGATCGACGTTTCCCGTTACATGATCGAGAATGAGAGCGAATTTTTGGGGTTCGTGTGCGGTATCATTTCTCAGGATCATGATCTGGAGCAGATGTATTTTGACAGCTTTTTGAAGATCGCAGCACTGGAAGACAAGGATATTTCCGCAGTGGTTGAGAAGCTGGAGAGAATGAGCGATTTCTTCCAGGTAGATTTTATCCTCAGCGTATCCAAGGACGAATCCGAATTACCGGAATCCGTTAAGGACAAGATCATTGTATCTTTGTAAGAAGAACGTATTATAATTTTCACTTATGAGAAGCCTCGGATGCAACCGGGGCTTCTCAAATGTAAGGGAGAGGAAAGGAGGTTTTCCTTTTGGCACAGCAGAATCATAAGAACAATAAAGTAAGGCAATACAGAAAACCTTTGAACCTCAATATCGGTATGCTGATTTTCGGCGCCATTTTTATTTACGTGGTCATCTGCGTGATCATGTATTTCCAGACGGACCATATTGTTCGTTATGAAGTAACGGAAGGGTCTTTGGCTACAAACAATATTTACCGGGGAATTGCCATTCGCAGTGAGAGCGTTGTAAGTACGGACACTGCGGGGTATGTGAATTTCTATGCAAGAGAAGGCGAGCGCGTTGCCAAGGGAGATACGGTATATATCGTGGATGAGACCGGGCACTTAAGTCAGGAACTGGAAGATGCCAGCCTCGGTGAAAACGCTCTGAGCAATCAGGAACTTTCGGAATTTCGAAATGAGATCGTGAATTTTATGCATGGGTATGAGGATACGAATTATCAGAGTACCTATGATTTCAAATATTCTTTGAAAAATACAGTATTGAAGCTGGCAAATGTCAATATGCTGCAGAGCATTGAAAATGAGAACGGTGGTTCGGCAGCCAATATCGTGAACTTCTGTTACGCACCGGAGACGGGAATCGTTGCCTACTGGACGGACGGATATGAAGATCTGACCGTGGATGCAGTGACGGAAGCGGTATTTGACAATAAAGACTACGAGAAAAAGCAGATGCTGGGAAACGAACTGATGGCAGTAGGAGACCCGGTATATAAGCTGTCCACGGATGAGAACTGGTCCGTTGTGATTCCCATTGATGCGGAGCGCGGTGCACAGATCCAGCAGGAAGATTATGTGAAAGTCCGCTTCCTGAAGAACCAGTATGAGTCCTGGGGACAGGCGAAGCTGTTCACCGGAAGTGATGGGAATACTTTCCTGTCTCTTAGTTTTACCAACTCCATGGTAACCTTCGTGTCGGATCGTTTTCTGGATATTGAGTTGATCTTAAACGATGAGACGGGACTGAAGATTCCGAATTCGTCCATTGTGGAGAAGGAATTCTTCTTAGTCGATGAAGATTTCGTGACGACGGATGAAAATTCGGGAACGCAGGGCGTCATCAGACAGTGCTATCTGGAGAATGGCAATATCTCCAGTGAATTTGTGGAGACGGATCCCTACAGCTACGACGAGTCGGAAGGTGTCTACTACATGGATACTTCTGTGCTTAAGACAGGAGATGTCCTGTACAAGACGGACAGCCAGGAGACCTATACGGTAAGCAAACGTGCCACACTGATCGGCGTATACAATGTGAATAAAGGATATGCGGATTTCAAGCAGATCAATATCCTGTATCAGAATGACGAATATTCTATTGTTAAGGCAAATACGACTTATGGTCTGAATGTATATGATTATATTGTACTGGATGGATCCGCAGTATCGGATGACCAGATCATTACCAATGTGAAAAAGACTGATACGAACAAGACAGATACCGCGACGACTGTTTCAGAACCTACATCGGAAGAGCCCACGCAGGAAGATACGCAGCCGGAGGACACTGTCAGCGGTGATACGGTGAGTGGGGATACGATCCCGGAGGAGAATTAAGATGACAGAACAGAGCAGATGGCTGGAAGAAAACTATAATGCCGTAAAGAAACAGATCGAGAAAGCCTGCCGGGAGGCGGGCAGACCTGCAGAGGAAGTTACTCTGTTAGCGGTAAGCAAGACCAAACCCGTAGACATGCTGATGGATGTCTATCGTGCGGGAGCCAGAGACTTCGGTGAGAATAAAGTCCAGGAACTGGTGGACAAGATCCCACAGATGCCTTCGGATATCAGATGGCACCTGATTGGGCACCTGCAGCGCAATAAAGTAAAATATATCGTAGATAAGGTCTATCTGATCCACAGCGTGGACAGCCTCCGGCTGGCGGAAGAGATCAGCAGGGAAGCTGTGAAAAAACAGGTGGAGGTCAATATTCTGATCGAAGTAAATGTGGCGCAGGAAGAAAGCAAATTCGGTACCACAACGGAAGAAACGGAAAAACTGGTGCGCGATATTTCGATTCTGCCCGGCGTGCATATCAAAGGTCTGATGACAATTGCTCCTTTCGTGGAAGATCCGGAGGAAAACCGGATATATTTTCAGAAACTTCGGCAATTAGCTGTTGACATCGGAAATAAAAACATTGATAATGTTTCTATGAATATTCTTTCCATGGGGATGACCGGTGATTATACCGTGGCTGCACAGGAAGGTGCCACAATCGTCAGAGTCGGAACCGGAATATTCGGCGAAAGAGATTACAGTAAGACGATATAAAGAAAAGATTCCAAAAGAGATTAGAAAGATATTAAATAAGATATAAATAAAGGAGACTCGTAAGCATGGGTGTAATGGATAAGTTCCTGAATTATATGAAACTGAACGATGACGATGATGAAGGTTTCTATGATGACGATTATCTGGATGATGAGGAAGAAGTAGAACCGGTGAAAAAGTTCAGTTCTGCCAAGAACAGACAGCAGGCACAGGAAGAGGACGACCTGGAGGATAAGGGAAAGCGTTCCTCACAGCCCAAGGTCACTCCGATTCACCGTACCGTTACAAAGAAAATGCCCGGAACCGGCATGGAGGTCTGCGTGATCAAGCCTACTTCCGTAGAGGATGCCAGAGAGATCACCGAGACACTGTTAGCGAATCGTACGGTAGTCTTAAATCTGGAAGGCTTAGATGTGGATATTGCACAGAGAATCATTGATTTCACTTCCGGATCCTGCTTTGCAATCTCCGGTAATTTACAGAAGATATCTCATTACATATTTATTATTACACCAGCAAGCGTAGATATCTCCGGTGATTTCCAGGATATTTTCGGCGGCGCCGGATCCTTTGAAATGCCGATCAACAACGGAATGTCATAAAAGATAACTTCCTGCAGCGGGCTGTAGGAAGTTTTTTCAAATAAAAGTATTATAAAAGTAATAAAAATAAACGGAAAGAACGGTTTGTTCACAGACCGTAGGGTGAAGAACATGGCACAGAGATTACCGGTGCTTTACAACAAAAAGCCTTGCTATGATATTGTATTTCAGCAGTCTTTTGACGGCTTATGGGAAGAACTGGCAGAGCTTGGAGCTGCGGAGAAGAAATTATGTATCGTTACGGATTCTACCGTGGACGAACTGTACGGAGAACAGCTTCTTAAACTGCTGGAGGGAAAATGCCACAAAGTCGTAAAGTACGTATTTCCCGCAGGAGAAGAAAATAAAAATCTGGACACTGTGAAAAAGGTATACAGTTATCTGATCGAAGAAGGTTTCGACAGAAAGGATATGCTGTTGGCTCTCGGCGGAGGCGTGACCGGAGATCTGACCGGTTTCGTTGCGGCAACGTATCTGAGAGGCATTGATTTTGTCCAGATCCCCACCACACTGTTAGCACAGGTTGACAGCAGCATCGGCGGCAAGACCGGCGTGGATTTTGACAGCTATAAGAATATGGTGGGCGCATTTAAAATGCCCCGCCTGGTATACATGAACCTGTCTGTATTAAAGACGCTGGAAGAGAGACAGTTCTATTCCGGATTCGCGGAGGTCATGAAATCTGCTCTGATTAAGGACGCACCGTTCTACGAGTGGCTGATCGAGAATATGTATGAGATCTGCGAGAGAGAGCCGGCGATATTGGAAGAGATGGTCATCCGTACCTGCTCCATCAAGAAAATGGTAGTGGAGAAGGATCCTACCGAGCAGGGAGACCGGGCACTTTTAAATTTGGGACATACCATCGGACATGCCATCGAAAAGTACAAGAATTTTGAACTGTATCACGGAGAATGCGTGGCACTGGGTACCGTGGCAGCGGCATATATTTCCTGGAAAAAGGAAATGCTCAGCATGGAGGAATTCTACGAGATCCGCGACATGTTCGTTCCGTTTTACCTGCCGATCTCCGTGGATGATATCGATCCCAAGGAGATCCTGAGACTTACCAAATCCGATAAAAAAATGGAAGCCGGTACGATCAAGTTCATCCTGCTTAAGAAGATCGGTAAGGCTGTCATTGACAGAACCGTTACGGATGATGAGATCCTGGCAGCTATCGAAGAGATAAATTTTAGTGAAGAGGACGCCCATGAATAAAGAAAAAAAGAGTCGTATTATTATGTTGCTTATAGATGCACTGGTGGCTGCGGTACTTTTAGTACTGGATCAGTTCACCAAGCACCTGGCGGTCGTACATCTTAAGGATAAGTCTCCTTATGTGATCATTGACGGGGTACTGGAACTGCAATATCTGGAGAATAGAGGATCCGCGTTTGGTATGCTGCAGAACCAGAAGGTGTTTATTTTGTTTGTGGGAATTGTATTTTTAGCGGTGCTTTTGTTTTTCCTGTTAAAGCTTCCCGAGCAGAAGAAATTCCGTATCGTTCACATTCTGTTATCTGTGATCATTGCCGGAGGCATCGGGAATATGATCGACAGATTCCGCCTGGATTATGTAGTGGATTTTATTTCCTTTGTACTGATCAACTATCCGATCTTCAATGTGGCGGACATTTATGTGGTAGTGGCGACCATCGGTCTGTTTATCCTGTTTTTGTTCGTCTATAAGGAAAAGGATCTGGAATTCTTGAACTTTAAGCAGAACCGTTATCGGGAGATGAAATAGGAGAGAAAACAATGAAAGAGGAAGAACTCCGATTTCAGATTGCGGAAGAGATGGAAGATGAGCGGATCGATAAATGTATGAGCCTCCTGGTGGAGAAGCTGTCCCGTTCGTTTATTCAGAAGTTGATCAAGGACGGCAACGTACTGGTAAATGGCAAACCTGTCAAGGGAAGTTATCGTGTCAGATGTGAGGACGAAGTGGTGTTCTCTGTGCCGGAGTCCGTGGAGCCGGATATCGAGCCGGAGAATATTCCGTTGGCCATTCTGTATGAGGATGCGGATCTGATCGTGGTAAATAAGCCCAAGGGGATGGTAGTGCATCCGGCGGCGGGACATTATACGGGGACGTTAGTCAATGCGCTGATGTATCATTGCGGTAAGGACCTGTCCGGGATTAACGGAGTCCTGCGTCCCGGAATCGTTCATCGTATCGACCGGGATACCACCGGTTCCGTCATTGCCTGCAAAAATGATAAGGCACACCGGTGTATTGCGGAACAGTTGAAAGAACATTCCATCAACAGACGGTACCGTGCCATTTGCTTCGGAGAACTGAAGCAGGAGGAAGGCACCATCGACCAGCCCATCGGCAGACACCCGAATGACCGCAAAAAAATGGCAATCAATCATCAGAACGGCAAACGGGCAGTGACCCATTACCGGGTATTACAGAGATTTCAGGGATATACTTATATAGAGTGTGTGTTAGAGACCGGAAGAACTCATCAGATCCGTGTGCATATGGCAAGCATCGGACATCCGCTGTTAGGGGATGAGGTGTATTCCAATCGGAAGAGTCCTTTTAAATTACAGGGACAGACATTGCATGCCAAGACTTTGGGATTTATCCATCCCACCACCGGAGAATATCTGGAGATCGACGCACCCCTGCCGGAATATTTTGCACATCTTCTGACAGTGTTAGGTGAGAAATGAGGCGCTTATGAATCTGTTTGATATTTTGGGACCCGTGATGGTCGGACCCAGCAGTTCCCATACTGCGGGAGCCGTCCGGATCGGCTATATTTCAGGTAAATTACTTCAGGACCATGTAGTGAAGGCGGATATCCTTCTGCATGGTTCCTTTGCTACCACGGGAATCGGTCATGGAACGGATAAGGCTCTGATTGCAGGACTTCTGGGAATGCATCCGGACGATATCCGGATCCCGGATAGTTTTATACTGGCGAAAAAGGCAGGCATGGAATTTTCCTTTGCAACTGTTACCTTAAAGGATGCCCATCCGAATACAGCGGTGCTTAAGTTAACCGGGGAACACGGGCGGAAGATAGAGGTACAGGCAGCTTCCATCGGCGGTGGCCGGATCATGATTGCAAAGCTGGACGGCATCGAAGTGAATTTCTCTGCGGAGAAGCCCACACTGATCGTACATAATGTGGATCAGCCCGGGCATGTGGCACAGGTCACAAGTATGTTAGCGGAGCGGGGCGTCAATATTGCAACATTGCAACTGTACCGGGATAAAAGAGGCGGCTATGCAGTCATGGTCATAGAGACGGATCAGGAAGTGCCGCAGGATTCCGTGACCTGGCTGGAACAGCTGAATGGCATCATTAAGGTGACTTACATCAACGTGGAGGATTAACATGTCTTATCAGTCATTTGAGCAGGTATTACAGAAATGTCATACAGAAGAAAAAGAATTCTGGCAGGTGATCCTGGAAGACGATATGGCGGAACGAAACGTATCCGCACAGGATAGCATGGAACACATGCGGGCAACCTGGGATGCCATGCTGCTTGCTACCGCCACTTACGAGGGAGATCGTACCTCCTCCAGCGGTCTTGTGGGCGGTGACGGCAGACGGATGGAAGAATATACCCATAACACCGGAAAAGAGTCCCTGTGCGGCGAATACGTGGACGAATGCATCGCCGGTGCCCTGCAGATGGGCGAGTCCAATGCCTGCATGAAGCGTATCGTGGCGGCACCCACCGCCGGCGCCTGCGGAGTACTGCCCGCGGTGCTGGTTCCTTATTTTCAGAAACGATGCAGGGATACTGACAAAATTCTGAAAGCCATGTATGTGGCAGCCGGAATCGGTCAGATCATAGCTACCCGTTCCTCCATCAGTGGCGCTGCGGGCGGATGTCAGGCAGAGATTGGTTCTGCCAGTTCGATGGCGGCAGGAGCACTTGTGTACTTGCAGGGTGGCGACTGTGACCAAATCGCCGCAGCTGCAGCCATGGCAATGAAAAATCTGTTGGGACTGGTCTGCGATCCGGTGGCAGGGCTGGTGGAAGTCCCATGTGTGAAACGTAACGTGATCGGTACGGTAAATGCTATGTCTGCTGCGGATATGGCAATGGCGGGAATCGTCAGCCAGATCCCTCCGGATCAGGTCATGGATGCCATGAAGGAAGTAGGTGATAAAATGGATGCTTCCCTGCGGGAAACGGCGCTGGGGGGATTGGCAAGAACCGAAGAAGGTATAAAAATAACAGAAAAAATGCATACATCACATGAAAATGGTTGATTTAAGACTAAA
>CAVJMX010000038.1:0-23356 GCA_963650795.1 Bacteroidales bacterium H4 | reverse complement strand
AATGGATGGAGGTGGATTCGAACCACCGAAGCAATTTGCAGCAGATTTACAGTCTGTCCCCTTTGGCCACTCGGGAATCCATCCATGTCAGGTAAAGTGCCCTAACAATGTGAAATTGTAGCATATGTTCACACAAATTGCAAGATATTTTTTCTTATTTCTCGATATAATTGCAAAAGTTCAGCCATAGGATGACAGAAGCGACGATTGGGTGCTCGCACACAAAGCGTCAATTCTGTCATCCTATGAGCAGAGCGCAAATCTATGAGCAAAGGTAGTCACGAAGTGACGCAAGAGCGTGTTAACGCGACTTTGCGAATGGCGCGGGCTGAACTGCTTCAATATAGTACAGATAAAAAGGATACTGTGACAGCTGCATCTGTCCGTAATCGGTCACACGATACCCATCCCGCTGCAACTCCGCGATGGAATCGTCACTCATGGCATCCGGCGTAAAGTACCAGAATCTGTCGGATTCTGCCTGGTTGTAATTGCCGTTTACGATCTCATTATCGGGGTAATAATAATACAGTACTGTCCATCCCAGATGTTTCACCCCGTTGGTGACCATCTGCGTATCCGGATCGGGCGTGCCGATGAGATCCAGAGTCTTATCGGTCTCTACCTTCTGCTGTTCATAACTGTCATAGCATTCCCGGTAATTCTGTATTCCCATACCGAACATTATAAGCAATAGCATTACAAGCAACACTCTGACCGGAAGCTCCAGCCCCTTCCAGGACCGCTGCTCCAGTTTCTTCACCTGCTCCAGCAGACGGCTGCTGCCTACGACCAGCATCAGAATCGCCACCGCACTCAACGGATACAGATATCTCTGCGCCAGCATCGGTGCCATTACGACGCTCAACAGATAAGCGAACGCCAGCGTTCCCAGGATCGTGCATGCGCCGACGACCATGGCATATGTCTTGTCGGACCATCTATTCACTGACGGTTTCTGCAGCCGGACACCCTCTTCTCCCATGGAAAACAGGGAAGAATCCGCCACCAGCGTCACTATCAGCAATACTAACAACAGCGGAAATACGATCACATTCATTCTTCTGCCGCCCATGACGATCTCCAGACTCTTATCCAGCCCCAGAATCTCTGTCATCCACCAGCTGCCGCTGACGATCCGAAGCCCCGCATAGAGGAAATACAGCCAGGGCGCATAACCGATGAAAAAGGCGACGATTGCCAGAACACCCTTTTTCCAGGTCTTACCGCGGTATCTGATCCACACTGCCACTCCGGTGAAAAACATCATGATGCCAACCGCTACCAGCGCGTAATAATGGGAATATGCCGCAGCCAGTGCCCACAGCACCATTCCGACCCAGGTCTTCCTGCTGCCGTCGGCAATCACACGATATGAGCAATAAAAACAACCCATAACGCACAAAAATGCAAGCGCATACATACGAACTTCCAGATTATATTCCAGGCACGCCTGTCCCAGCCCGGAGATCATTACGAAAAACGCAGCCGGCAGCATGCCGAAATGCTTCCGTACCACAGTAAGTGCCAACACCAGTCCGATGACAAAGGGCACCAAGGATGCCAGATGGAATACCGGTACGCTGAATCCGAAAATCGTTCCGAACAGTTTCAGCCAGTAATAATACAGCGGCGGATGATTATCCCAGTAATACATTACCTGAAGGATACCACCAACGCTCTTCTGCGCTGTATTGGCAGAAAAAGCCTCATCCCCCCACAGCACGCGGTCAGACATCATACTGAAATTCAGGTACACCATGAAAGCTGTGGCTGCCAGCATCACTGCCGGAGCTATGTATTTACAAATCACTTTCCATGCCTTGCTGTCCGCGATGTTCTCGAACACCTTCCGGATCTTCTCATGTTTTCCGGCTTTTGCCTCCTCCACGAACAGTTCGCAGATGGTATATGCCAGCATGATGCAGATCTCCAGGATCAGCACTTTCACTGCATACTCCCTGGATTCTATGAGTTTTCTCCAGATCGTATTGTCGTCGCTGCTGGTCAGTGTCAGCAATACCCACGGCACGAAAAACATGATCATCAGGCAGGATACATAGCGAAGAATGTACTCTCCCTTGCTTCCGGTTGCCGTTTTGCCGGTGCTTCCGTTATTTTTTAAAACATATTGCCGCCAGATCCCTAAGGATACCAGCGGCAACAGCAGGGTTATGATGATGGTAAACATCTGAAATCCTCTCTGTCTTTGGTAAATTGTTGCAATATCTCTTATGCGTTATTCCTGCACGAACTTCAGGATCGTTGCGGAAGTCTGGGGCATCTCGATCAGGATCTTGCCTGCCTTGATCTCATACTCCGCACCTTCCATGCAGTATCCGTCATCTCTGGACTGCAGGATCACTTTCATTTTCCCCGTTTTCGGGGTACCGATCTCCCATACATGGATCTCTTTGGTAATCGGATGATAATTATTGTTAATCAGGATCGCGCACTGCCCCTTGCGGTTAAAACGTCCGTAGGAGATGAAATTATAGTCATTCTCCAGCATTTTCAGGGAACCGGTACGCAGTTCCTCGTTCTCCCGGCGCAGACGGATAATGTCTTTATGGAACGCCAACAGCACCTGATCCTCATGTCCCCAGGGATAAGTTCTTCGATTGTCGGGATCCGTAAATCCACAGACACCGGCTTCATCACCGTAGTAGATCGTCGGTGCGCCCGTCCAGGTCATCTGAATCACAACGCCTTCCCGGAACACTGCCTTATTAATGCCCTGCTCCGCAGCCTGGGGTCCCAATGTATTGGTACGTCCCACCTTATGATTCGTTCTCGTCAGGAAACGGGAATGGTCATGGTTGGACAATTCATTCATTGCCACCTGCCAGCTGGGCATGGAGAAGCTGGAGGTATGATGCCGCATGGCTCCCCAGAAGCTCTCCGCATTGCCGAGCAGATCCTCTCTGTAGTCATCGCTGTGTTTCTCCATACCGGTGAGGAACCAGGTCACGGGCTCCATGAATGCGTCATAGTTCATAACGGTATCCCATTCGTTGCCTTGCAGCCAGTCTCTGGTATTGCCGTAATGCTCTGCCAGAATAATGGCATCGGGATTGGCTTCCTTCACCGCTTTTCGGAATTCCTGCCAGAAATGATGGTTGAATTCCTGGCTGTGACCTAAGTCTGCCGCCACATCCAGTCTCCAGCCGTCCACGTTATAAGGGGCGGATACCCATTTTTTCGCTATATGAAGGACATAGTCCATCAGTTCCTGGGAGCCTTCGTAATTCAGCTTCGGCAAAGTATCATGTCCCCACCATCCGTCATAGGAATTGTTATAAGGCCATGCTGCCTGATTATGGAAATCAAAATAATTCCGGTAAGGGCTGTCTGCGCTGACATAAGCCCCCTTGTCATAGCCTTCCGCATTCTCGTAAATGCGCTCTCTGTCCATCCATTTATTGAAAGAACCGCAGTGATTGAACACACCGTCCAAAATGACTCTCATGCCTCTGCGGTGCGCCTCTGCCACCACCTGGGCAAACAGCTCGTTGCTGGCTTCCAGGTTCGCCTTATTGGTCACACGATCGATATACCGGGAGGCAAAACGGTTCTCCCGCTGTCCATCGGGCAGCAGATCCCCTTCATCACTGACGATCTTGCCAATATGGGGATCGATATAGTCATAGTCCTGAATGTCGTATTTATGGTTGGACGGGGATACGAACAGAGGGTTAAAATAGATCACCTCAACACCCAGATCCTGCAGATAGTCCATCTTGTCCAACACGCCCTGCAGATCTCCGCCGTAGAACTCACGGACATCCATCTGTGCGGGGTAACGTCCCCAATCCTCTACGCGGTGCACCGGCTCCCCGATATAGCAGTACTCATTGGTCAGCACATCGTTGGAAGTATCACCGTTGCAGAAACGATCCGTATAGATCTGGTACATCACTGCGCCTTTTGCCCAGTCGGGGGTATGGAAGCCGGGAATGATGATGAAATCATAATACTCATTGACTTCCTGCACCAGTCCTCTCATATCGAAGATACCTGTGATCCTGCCGGTCTGTACCTCAAAATAGTAGGATACCTTCTGGTCTTCCAGACGCATTACATAGGCATAGTAATCAAAATCGTTATTGCTCTCCACACGCACCATCAGGTGCTTCTGCCCGCCGCTTACCAGGAATATTCTGTCCACGTTGTTCCTGGCGGTACGGAAACGGATCGTCACCTCGGAAAAGGGTTCCGGCTCTTCCGGAATCACATACTCCGCACCGGTATCCGTAAAAAGTGCTCTCCGGTTAAATACAGGTCTCATGGCAGCAATATACTGCTGATTATATTCTGTTCGACGTAATAGCTCCAGATCCATAGTATCTACCCTTTCTGAGACTAATGTCTTACTATCTATATTATGCTTCTGCTATTGTTAGCTGTGCAGCACACACATATGTAATTATACCCTTTTTCTATGCTTATGACAACAGTGCACCTTATTTCTTAACAGTAAAAAGGACAGTCTTGGGAGGACTGTCCTTTTTAGAGAAGGTATTTCTTTCTTATGGGGTATAGCAAAAAACTATATAATGTATTGGGGGGGGTTACGAGTATTATAATAGCATGCACTACTATTTTTGACTATTCTCAAAATTCACAAATATTACAAAAGTGCATATTCGTTTTTGTTTATTTTTCACAAAACCGGTTTGTACAATACTACCAAATCCACGAAACTCCCGCGAAAACCTTTTCTATACGAAAAGACCTTCAAATTCTTCTCTGTTGATCTTCTCCTTCTCTAACAGAAGCTGCGCACAGCTGTGCAGTACATTTTCATGCTGCATAATGATATCTTTTGCCTTGGTATAGCAGTCATCAATAATTCTCTTGACTTCCTTGTCGATCTCACCGGAGATCTCCTCGCTGTGTGCCTTGGCATGTGCGAGATCTTTACCAATGAAGACTTCATCATCGTCATCATCATAACAGATGACACCGATGTTGTCAGACATTCCGTATCGGGTCACCATACGGCGGGCTGTCTTGGTGGCTTTTTTAATATCACTGGAAGCACCTGTGGTGATGTCACCGAAGATGATCTCCTCTGCGATACGTCCGCCCAGAGATACCATGATATCCTGGAGCATACGGCTCTTGGTAGCGAACATCTCATCCTTTTCCGGCAGAGGCATGGTGTAACCGGCTGCTCCCACCCCGGTAGGAATAATGGACACTGTATAAACAGGTCCCACATCTGGCAGTACATGGAACAGAATCGCATGTCCTGCCTCGTGATATGCCGTAATCTTCTTCTCCTTGTCGGAGATAATGCGGCTCTTCTTCTCCGCACCGATTCCCACTTTGATAAATGCTCTCTTGACATCCTTATTTGCAATAAAGGAACGATTCTCCTTCGCTGAGATAATAGCCGCTTCATTCAGCAGATTCTCCAGATCCGCTCCGGTGAATCCTGCGGTGGTCTGCGCGATCTGCTTCAGATCCACATCATCACCCAGGGGCTTGTTCTTCGCATGTACCTTCAGAATCTCTTCTCTGCCACCGACATCCGGGGTTCCCACCGCTACTTTACGGTCGAATCGTCCGGGACGCAAGATCGCAGGATCGAGAATATCCACGCGGTTCGTAGCTGCCATGACGATAATACCCTCATTAACGCCGAAACCGTCCATTTCTACCAGCAACTGGTTCAAGGTCTGCTCTCTCTCATCGTGTCCGCCGCCCATACCGGTACCACGGCGTCTTGCCACAGCATCGATCTCGTCAATAAACACGATACAGGGTGCATTGTGCTTCGCCTCTTCGAACAAGTCACGCACACGGGATGCACCGACACCGACGAACATTTCCACGAAATCTGAACCTGAGATGCTGAAGAATGGTACTCCCGCTTCTCCTGCCACTGCTTTGGCGAGCAGTGTCTTACCGGTTCCGGGAGGTCCCTCCAGCAGGACGCCCTTGGGAATCCTGGCACCGACACCGGTGTATTTTCCGGGTTCCTTCAGGAAATCCACGATCTCTTCCAGTTCCTCTTTCTCTTCCTTCAGACCGGCGACCTGTGCAAAAGTGACACTCTTGTCACCTCGGCTCATCTTGGCACGGCTCTTACCGAAGTTCATCATTTTACCATTGCCGCCTGCCTGCTGGGCATTCATCATCGTAAACAGGAAGATTCCTGCTGCCAGCACAATAAGCAGTGGCAGCATATAGGTCAAAAACCAGTTCTCTCTCTGAATGTCATTGACCACAGGGTCAAATCCGTACTCACGGACCAGGGTCTCCAGCTCGGTGATATCTGTGGCATACAGCTTATGGTTCAGACCATTTTTCATCTGAATCTCCAAATAACCGGTGGGTGCTTCTCCGTTGGGCTGTACCACGACCTCAGATACATTACCGGCATCCAGATCCGCAACGAACTGCGCTCTGGTGTATTCGTCTTCCCGGCTGTTCAACATATTGAGTCCGATGATCACCAGGACTAAAAGTATGATAAATATAAAATATGAATTAATTGACTTGCCGTTTTGCTTCAACTTCACGGGCCTCCTGCTTTTTATATCGCTTAATCAAATTCTACCACACCGATGTAAGGCAGATTACGATATCTCTGGTCATAGTCCAGACCATAGCCCACTACAAATTCATCGGGAATATTGAATCCGGTATAATCTACATGTACATCAATGACTCTTCTCTCTGGCTTGTCTAACAGAGTGCACAGACGTAAAGATGCGGGTCCTCTGTCTCTCAGCATCTCTAACAGATAGCTTAAGGTTCTGCCGCTGTCCACGATATCCTCTACTACGATTACATCCTTATCCTTCAGGGATTCATCCAGATCCTTAACGATCTTGACTACACCGCTGGACTTGGTGTCACTGCCGTAGCTGGATACAGACATGAAATCCAGAGATACAGGAACAGTGATACGCTTTGCCAATTCACACATGAAAAAGCTGCCGCCCTTCAGTACACATACAAGGTGTACCTGCTTGCCTGCATAATCTCTGCTGATCTGCTCGCCGATCTCCTGAATCCTCTTATCGACTTCCTCTTCTGTTAACATTACTCGGATATGTTCTGCCATTTTCTTTTGTCTCTTCGCTCTTAGGCGAACTCCTTTCTGATTAATTGTACCTTTAAAATACGTTTTGTATTCTCCGTTACTTTATAATATTCGCTGATACGGTATCCCATCACCCACAGTACATGGTCTTCTTCTGCCAGGATGGGCAGTCTGTCACGTTCTTCCCGTGGGATTTTCTGATCGACAAAGTAGCTCTTTAAGGACTTACGGATTATTCCGCCTCTGCCGTCGGCAATGGTCAGATAGTCACCTGTCTGCCTTGTCCGTATCACCGGACATTTTTTTATTTTATCATAATCCAACCATTTCGTATACTGATTTGTGGGAACTTCTTGGTTTTTTTCAAATCCACGAGGCACTTCACATACAGAATATTCCAGTGTTCCCAGCGTGCATTCCACCGTCTTCGTCTGTCCCGGGAGGATTGCCGGATCCGGTTGCTGCCACAGTGGCTGTGCCGCGGCAGCAGTCTGCGTGCCGTCAGCCCCATTGTCCACATCTTCCGATGTCTGCATTGTCTGTATCGTCAGTATGACCTGCTCGTATTGTCGTCTGCCGCGGATCCCGAAGGGAAGGCAGATCGTCCGGTTCCCTTCCTGGGTAAACAAAGTCAGCAGTTCTGTAATATGCTGATATGTGATGTCTTTCTGTCCGGGGGAGAGCCTTTTGACCTCTTCGTATACAAGTCTCTTGCGGATCACAGGGTGCAGCGCCAGGAATGGTTCCACCGCAATATGCACTGTGGATGTGCCATCCTCTGCTCTCCGGATACACTGTCCTGCTGCCGCATGCGTCTGCAGCTCCAGGTATTCTTCCGTCTCCGCCAGCAGCTCCGCCGTCTGGTTCATGTGTGCCACGCAGCCCCGCGCAATATTTTGCTCCGCATAGGGCAGAATGTGATGTCTTATGCGATTCCTGGTATAGTCGTCCTCATCGTTGGTGGCATCTTTGCAATAGGCGATTCCCTGCCTGGTCAAAAAATTCTCGATCTCCCACCGTTCCAGGCACAGAATCGGTCGTATGATGTTACCCCGCACCGGCAGGATGCTCGCCAGTCCCCGGATTCCGCTGCCCCGGAATAGGTGGAACAGCTGGGTCTCACTGCGGTCATTGCTGTTGTGCGCCACGGCGATCTTCGTGGCTCCCCAGTCTTTCGCCGCCTGCTCAAAGGCTTCATACCGCGTCCTGCGCCCGGCTTCCTCCTCGGAGATTTTCTCCAGACGTGCTCTGTCCCGCACATCCGCCCGGGTCAGGAAAAAAGGGATTCCCCGTGCCCCGCAGAGTTCTTCCACATATCGGGCATCCTCGCCCGCCTCAGCGCGGATTCCGTGATTTACATGCACTACGGCGATGTCGATGGGGCTTACTTTCTGCCATTCCAGCAACAAAAATAAGAGGCAAACTGAGTCTGCCCCTCCGGAGACACCGGTCACCACGCGGTCACACGTCTGCAGCATACGGTGTTCTCTAATATATGCAAATACTTTTTCTCTCGTATCCATCCATGTATTCATGTTTTTACTCTATCCTAATTATCCGGAAAAATCAAGGCAGCAATCACGCATTCTCCCACAGGCACAGCACAAACACTGTCATATCGTCCCGGATCCTGCCTCCGCAGCTGCATATGGCATAAGAAAGTATCTTCTCGGCAATCTCCTGGGGATTTTGTTCCTCCAGGGTATCGATCATATCCCGCATCCGCTCCTCACAGTCTTCTTCCAGCGCATCCAGCACGCCGTCCGTCATCATGATCAGCAGCTCTCCCGACTTCAGTCTTCGTATGCTCCGCTCCATCTGTGCCTTTTGGAAAATGCCGAGGGGCAGACTGTCCCCGCCGACGTACTCCGTTCCTCGTTTTCCTTTGATAAAAGTAGCAACACCGCCCACCTTGCAGATCTCACACTCTCCCGTATACAGATCCAGGCTGCAGATGTCCACGGTAGGATGGTCTCCCTCTTCATTTTGGGCATATAATGCGGAATTCAGCATATTTACGGAGGCTTCCGTGTCGAATCCGGCTTCCAGCATTTTCTCCATGAGATCCAACACCCTGCCGCTTCCCCGGTTGGCATCCTCCCCGGCACCGGTGCCGTCCGACAATAGCAGAATTAACCGCCCTTTCTCCGATTCCAGCATCGTATATTGATCCCCGGAGATCTTCTCTCCCTCTTTCAGCACCCGGCTCACCCCGGTGAGCGCTACATAGCCCGGTTCTTCCGTGAACAGGAAGCAATGGGGCTCCTTCTCGATCAGATAGGGGCTCCCCGGCGAAGGCTGTAGCCGCTTCCCCAGCAGTACCGTCAGCATGTCCGCCGCCTGGGATGCCTTGCACCCGGTCCGCTCCGTGGAAAGTGTCATGCTGATGCCTCCCGATGTCCCCTTTTTCCGGACATAGCACAGCTCTCTTGCCTGGATTCCCTCACTGCCAAACGCCTGGGTCAGGCTTTTTCTTTTTTTCTCTTCGATCGGGCGATAGGTCAGCTCCTCTCCGGCTACCCGTTCCATGATCCGGGCAACGGTCTGCAGATGATCCCCCATGATCTGGCGGCTCTGCTGAAGCATACATTTTTCCAGAATGCTCTGCCTGTCCTCACCGACGATCTGCACTTCCCGGCAGAAGCTCTTCCCCAGTTCCTCAAAACTCTCCGCATATCCCAATAGTCTCTGCCTGCAGAGCATGGACACCTGTGCGCACTGTTCCTGCTCCGGATTTCTCTGTTCTCTCTTCCCTATAACCATGATACTTCCCCTTTCTGTCTTCACGATTATAGGACGGTGCCTTTCTTCTTTTTGTCAAATTTAAGTGCCCGGACACTTCATTTTTTGCGACAAAAAAAGCAGGTACACTTAAGAATCAGTCTCCCTGCTTATTTGTCCTCCTGAAAAAGAATCTCACCTTCATACACCAGTCCCAGCTTATCCTTGGCTACTTCCTCCACATAAGCCTTGGTCTGCGTGTATTTGCGATACTCCTCGATCTCTTCCGTCCTGGTATTCTCCGCTTCGATCTGCGCGTTCAGGCTGGCGATCTGCATGTCGTATCCATCAATCTTCTGTTGTAATTCCACACTCCGCACTGCGACGACGACCATGATCATCAATACGACCAGGCTCACCAAGAACATGCTGAACCGGTTCTGGTGTCGTCTCCTGCGGTAGGCTACTCTTCTTTTTGCCATACGCGCATCTCCTTTTATAGAATATTTTAAGCATTTTCCACAGGCTCGTCAACTGCTTTTTTAGCCACTGCTTCACCGCCCGCAGTACTTTACGGATAGGGCTTAAAATACTGTTCAGCAGCATAGATACATATTTTACCAATAGCGGACTTAAAGTCCTGTGATACAGATACATTCCCGCCAGCGCACCCAGTACGGCGAACCATCGCAGATTCCCGTTGCTCTCCCGGAACATTAACAGAAACACCTTCCCTGCGCAGTAGATCCAGAACGCAATATCCTCCAGTGCCACCATTCCTTCACTGTGGGCAAATACTCTTCGCAGGATCCGCAGTATATCATACAGAAAAGTGATCTCTGCACCCAGGAGAAATGCATGCAGCAGAAAAATATTCTCATTCATCAGCGGAACAGCCTGGTGAGAAGAGATTCCTGTTTGTCCCCGGATGCTGCGGTATCCGAATACACGAAGCTGTCGATCCTGCCATCGATATCCACTTCCCCTTTGTCCAGGGTCAGGCGGTTCACATGGAGCTCATTCCCGCGAATCATCAGCATTCCCTGCTCCGTCTCCAACACGATCTCCCGCAGATCAAAAGACAGCACATCGTTGACCCCGTTCACCGTACAGGTCCGGCGGTTCGTTATCGCTATTTTATGCATGCGCCCTGCTGTATTCAAATCTTCCATACTGCCTCCCATTTGTTCCCTTATAATTTATCTTATGGGAGAAAACGGGAATTTATACGTAATTTAAACATAGCGGAAAAGTTCTTTGGCTTCTTCTTTTTTCACGGTCTCCTGCACATCCAGGACTTCCACTTTCACCTCTTTGTTACCGAAAGAAATGGTGATGATATCGCCCTCTTTTACGTTGGCGGATGCCTTCGCGGGCTTGTCATTGATCAGTACTCTGCCGCTGTCGCAGGCTTCGTTCGCCACTGTGCGGCGCTTGATCAGTCGGGATACTTTTAAATATTTATCTAATCTCATGATTCCGTCCTCTTATTTGTTCACAGATACAAAAGAGACCCGAAAGGTTGTCCTCTCGAGTCTCTGAAAATTCAGCTTCTATTAAGCGTTCAGCATATCCTTTAATGCCTTACCAGCCTTGAACTTAGGAGCCTTGGAAGCAGCGATCTTCATAGGCTTGCCGCTCTGAGGATTTCTACCCTCTCTGGCTGCTCTGCTGGATACTTCGAAAGTACCGAAGCCAACTAACTGAACCTTACCATCCTTCTTTAACTCTTCAGCAACAACATCGGTGAAAGCCTTTAATGCCTTCTCTGCGTCCTTCTTGGAAAGACCAGCCTGATCAGCCATAGCTGCAACTAATTCTGTTTTGTTCATATTGAACTCCTCCTGTAATGAGTTTTCGTGATTAAATTTACGCTCGAAAATAGTTCTTTTGAAACGTCTATACATATATATATCTGTTTTTATCCCTTTTGTCAAGGTATTTCCGCATATTTACGGCATTTCTCACGCCTTTGGGATAATTATTCCGATGCGGATGTACTTGTTACCAGATTCACGAAGGAATAGGACACATCCTTCTCCTCTTCGTCCACCTGTACCGTATAACTTCTGGTCTCATATCCCGTCTTGCGCAGAGTGATCACATGGCTTCCCGAAGTCTTTTTGAAGCTGCAGGGAGAGATCCCCACGTAGTTACCGTCGAGATATACTTCCACATTTTCCGGCGAATCGATATGTACCCGGTAATAGGTCGTCGTGGTATCGGATGTAGAGGAAGTCGCAGTGGACGAGGTAGAGGAGGACGAACTGTCCGTGCTCTCATCGCTGTCGGAATCCACCTTGTCCAGTTCTACATCCACACCGGCGGACTCCTGGGCTACCCGCAGGTACTGGGTCAGGGACTTATAACCATCCGCCTTCGCTATGATCTGATGAATGCCGTATTCCAGCGTAATCGGCTGGGAAGGATCCACCTGGCTGCCGTCGATATACAATTCCGCGCCGGAAGGATTCATAGAGAACAGTACCATGCCGTACTGCGCTTCTGCGACTTCGAGATCTCCGATGTCTAACGTAGCCTCTTCGTTGCGATTGATCACCACATTCTTCGTACCGCCTCCGCCGTTATAGCTGATCTCCACCTGATAGCTGCCCTCCGGCACTGTCACCAGCATGTCCTCTGTAATCCGCACGATCTGGGTCTGTCCGATCTCCAGCCATCCGCCGATAAAGTTCTCATCGTTGACCAGCCTAAGGTACCCGTGTCCCTTCTCCACCGTCACACTGAGTACCGTAGTGTCTATCCCATGAAAAGTCAGAATGTCGGAAGGATTGAGATCCATCTCCTCAATGCTGTGCCCCTGGGAAAAATATCGGGTATCCCGGGATAATTTGAAGACTTCTCCGCCGATGGTTACCTCATTACGCACGGTATTCAATTCATATCGTTCTATATTATCATACTCCCATGCCGTCTCGGATAGCTGCATGGTCGTCAGATGCTTTTTCGTCTTCAGAAAAGTAACATCTACGATATCGCCTTCTCCCAACTGTTCCAGGGAGATCGCCTTGCCGTATTTGTCCGCGAAACGCGTCGTCCCGTCCATAGACAGGGTATATTGCTTCCCGAGATCCAGATTTAGTAATGTGACAGTATTGTCAACACTGTTGATATCCACCAGTACCGCTGTATCCGCCGAATCATAGCTATCCGGATTCGTCACCACGAAACCGGTATCGACTCTGCCGGATTCCGTTGCCTGTGCCGGGTTCGCTGCATTCTGCTCGGTTCCCCCGGACGCTGTCTGTCCACATCCGGTCACTGACAATACTGTCATAAGCAAAATACATGCTATTTTTTTCTTCCCGTATCTTACGTTCATGCTTTTGTTCCTTCCCGGTGCCTTACGGCTCCATGATCCGCAGGAATCGCTTTCTGGCAGCTTCCTGTTCTAACAGATGCTCCAGTTTTTCCTGATTTTTCTCCGGTATCCATGCCTTCCCCGAATTATAATAGAAATTAACGATCTTCCATAGTTTCTCCGGATAAGACAGACGGTAATACAGATCCCACTTCTCCTCTTTGGAGAGTGGTCTGACTTTCTCATAGGCATCCAGCAGTCCGATTCCCAGGCTGCTGTCCCATTCACTTTTTTCCAATAATTTCCGCAGAATGTGATACAGATCCCGCACCGGACCGTCCGCCTGGCATTTTTCAAAATTCACCAGGAAAAAGTCCCTATCCTGCCGCAATATATTATGATACTGATAATCGCCGTGGCAAAAACAAAAAGGTGCGCCGGGATCCCCGGTGCTGTTTTTCTCTTCCAACGCCTTCCATTCGCTACTGACCCTCTCTGCTTCTTCCAAAAAAGGATCCATCACAGCTGCAAGGCGGATCTCAAACCAGGTCTTCTGGCTTCGCTGCTTTAAGAATTTCCGGGCTCGTTTGAGCTCTCTGTTATGCTTTTCATAATCTTTACTGGGAAGATACCGCTCGATCTTCGGTGCCGGCTGGTCCTCAACCTCCGGGAATACGGGGGTAAATTCCAGATTCCCGTGAAGTCTTGCCAACAGGCGCATGACTTCCAAGCATTCTTCCCTGTCACGGATATTGCATTCTCTGCCTTCCCACCAGGTCTTCAGAATATATCTGACACCGTCCCTGTCTGTGACCGACAATGCACCCTCTCTGGTGACAAGCAGTCTCTCCGCAGAGATATTCCCACACTCTTCCAGATGTTTTAACACCTGTTCCTGCAGACGCAGCTGTTCCTCGCGTCCTGTATATTCCTTGAAGATCAGGCAGCCCTGCTGTGTATCGCACAGAATCGCTCCCCGTCCTTTTCGGGTACGCAATACCTCTATCTCATACTGCTCCAGCAGTGCCACCGCTCTGTCATTCACTTACAACCCCTCCTAAGATACGTACTTAACCGGTTTCCGGTTCCTACGCTATCTTATGAGAGAAGTTTTCAAAGTATGCTCACTCTTTGCCGGCTGTCAGTTCGCCAGCCATTTTCAATAACTGTTCCCTGGTGTTCAGCTCGGGATGCTCCAGCACCAGCTCCAGCAGCTTCTGCAGCATATCGCCCAGTTCCCTGCCGGGCTTCATTCCCATATCAATGAGGTCTCTGCCGGTGACTGCCAGTGTTTTCAAGGATACGCACTGCTTCTTCTCCAGCATTTCTTCATATAACTGCTTCCAGAGCTCCAGGTTCTCCAGTTTCTCTGTCCGCATGTAATCACTCTGCGCCAGAATATCCGCCCGTCTCACCGGGAACAGTAACGGGAAAATATCTTCCCCGATCTTGTTCACCGCCCGACGCACGATCCGCAGATCCGGTGTTACGCTATTGCCATAATCGTGATACCGTACCAGACGGGTAACCACGGCAACGGTGTCATTATCAAAGCGGAGTCTCCGCAGGATCTTCCGCGCCATCTCTTCTCCTACCGCCGGATGTCCGTGGAAATGGGTGGTTCCGTCCTCATCCACGGTGAGTGTCGCAGGCTTGCCGATGTCATGGAGCAGCATGGTATAGCGCAGATCCTTCTCCGGAGCAATCTCCATGAGGGCCTGTAAGGTATGCTCTCCTACGTTGTATTTATGGTGCTTATGCTTCTGCGGAGTCTCCATCATGGCATCGAATTCCGGGAGGATCACTTTGGTGACACCCATGTCATAAGCATCCCGCAGAGTGTCAGGATGCGGGGAGATCAGCAACTTGGTCAGCTCCACCTGGATCCGCTCCGCACTGATCTTCTGCAGAGAGGGTGCCAGCTTCCGGATCGCCGCCTCGGTGTCTTCGTGGATCTCGTAGCCCAGCTGTGCGGAGAAACGGATGGCACGCATGATACGCAGGGCATCCTCACCGAATCGCTCCTCCGGATTGCCCACACAGCGGATCATCTTCGCCTCGATATCTTTTAATCCGCCGAAGATGTCGATCAGACCTTCGGTTTCATTATATGCCATGGCATTGATGGTGAAGTCCCGGCGTTTCAGATCTTCCTCCAGGTTCGGGGTAAAAGTGACCTCCTTGGGGTGTCTGCTGTCCTCGTATTTTCCGTCCACACGATAGGTGGTGACCTCAAAGCCCTCCTTATCCAGCATGACGGTTACAGTACCGTGCTGGATGCCGGTGTCGATGGTGCGGCGGAACAGTGCCTTCACCTGCTCGGGTCTGGCGGAAGTGGTGATATCCCAGTCCTCCGGGGTTCTGCCCAGGATAGAATCCCGCACGCAGCCGCCTACCACATAAGCTTCAAATCCGGCATTCTGTATGGTGTCTATGATGTATTTTGCTTTATCGGGTATCTGTATCTGAATCATACTTCCCTTTCATTCCTATTCTTGTTCGCCGGAAGCCTCGGGATTCATAATGAATTTATCGATGACTTCCACCAGTCCGTCTTCATCATTGGTACCGGTAATGTAATCCGCCGCTTCCTTCACGGCAGGCTGGGCATTGCCCATTGCCACACCGGTTCCGGCATATTCGATCATGGAGATGTCGTTGTAGCCGTCGCCACAGCAGATGGCATTCTCTCTGGTCAGTCCCATCCCCTCCAGCATGTGATCCAGGGAAGTTGCCTTGTTCACATCCTTGGGCATGATCTCGATGAAATAGGGCTCAGAACGGTAAATGCTTGCCACATCACGGTACTTTTCCTGCAGCTGTTTTTCCAGCGCAGGGGCAATCTCTTCCGGTGCCGTCATGAGGCATTTGTTGATGTCGAAATCCACATAATTTACGAAATCCGGCACGACCTTAATGGGGATCTTATTGATCTTTGCCTCCAGCTGCACATACTTGTCCGGTTCAAAAGCGGAGATCACACCTTCTCCCTGATAGGTGATCAGACCGCAGCCGTTTGCCTTGGCGAATTCATACAAGCCGGGCACGATGGACAGGGGCAGTGTCTTCTGATACACCACTTCTCCGGTCTTGCATTCCACGATACGTGCACCGTTAAAGGACAGGAGGTAGCCGCCATATTTTTTCAGTTCCAGTTCTTCCTCACAGCCCCGCATGCCGGGAGTGGGACGACCGGAAGCCAGGATCACCTTGTGTCCGTGCTGCAAAATATTCCAGATTCCTCTCTTTGTGGCTTCCGTGATCTCTTTTTTTGAGTTGGTCAGTGTTCCGTCAATATCCAATACCAGGACCTTTTCCTGCATGTTCTCTCTCCTATAACTTAACAGTACCTGTCTCTTCTGCTTGCGCAGTGAAACAGGTACTTGTCTGTTGTCTATGTTCTGTTCCTGAGCAAGCTTACTGTGCCTGTGTTGCAGTCTCTTCGGTAGCTGCGGTCTGCTCCTCGGTGATCTCCTGAGTCTCTGCTGCTGTCTCAGTCTCAGCAGCAGCGGATTCCTCAGCCTGCACCTTCAGGTAATTCAGCTTACCCTTGGGATCCTCTACGGTTACATCTGCGGTGATATCCTGCATATACTGGGTCATCGCATCGGATACCAGCGTGCTCTTGATGTTAATCTTCCACTCGGGCTGATTCTGTCCGATGTAGTAAAGTACATAGGTGGTATCGTTCACTGTAATGGACACAGTGTCTCCTGCCTGACGGCTGCTGTCGAAGATCCAGTCGCTGAGTTCCTCGGTCATACCGGTCTTGGTCACCTGCTCGAACAGTCCGCCATCCTCTACTGCGGAAGTGTCCTGTGTATACTTCTTGCACAGTTCAGCAAAGCTGTCCTCGGTAGCGGCGCCGTTCTTCCACTCTTCCAGGATCTCTTCCCCGGACTTATCCTCGGTGGGGATGATCACACGCACATCTGCGGAAGGAGTCTCATCCAGATATCTCTGCTCAAATGCCACAACGTAATAGCAGTGGCTGTTGTCGTTGGTAATGATGGTGGTATCTCCTGCCTTTCTGGCATCATCAAACAGCCAGTCGGAGATCAGGTAGTTCACGGAAGACTTCTTCTCGTTCTCATGTGCATCACCGTCTTTTGCTACCGTCTGCTCTGCTTCATCAGCCAGCACCTTGGCATCTTCCATTGCCTTGGCGATCTCAGCATCGGAAGGCTCGTAGGTGGTATCGGTGGTTGTTGTATCAGAGGTTGCGGTTCCGTCGGTAGTAGTATCGGGAGCCGGAGTAGCTTCTACGGGATCTGCCAGTTCGGTAGGCTCTGTAGGCAGTTCTGCATTAATGGTGGTCAGGCGGTAGTCTACGGAATCGTAGGTTGCCTTATTTTCTTCATAGTAGCTCTGGATCTCGTCATCGCTGGGAGCGTTATCCTCCTGCAGCTTCTTATAAAATGCGTTCATGACCATGTCATTCTTCACATATTCTTCGATACGACCCATGGTTGCATAGCTTCCGTAAATAGAACGGATATATTCCTTCTCGGATACGCCTTCGGATGCAGCGGAGGTCTTAACGGTCTCCTTGAAAGTATTGTACTCCTCTGTGGTATCATAGGTGAATCCATCTGCCTTGGCTTCTGCCATCAGTGCCTTATTCTGCTTCAGACTCTCTACGGCATTCTGCTCAAAGTAATCCTGCCAGGTCAGTGTATCGGAATACATCTGGGTGGACAGATCCTTGCTGGTATCCAGTCCGAAATAGCTTAAATAGCTTCCATACTGGGAAATGTAGTTGTTCTTGGTGGTATTGTAGACATAGTCAAACTCTACCTTATTTACCTTCTCCCCATTGATCACGACATAAGTCTCATGGGTTGCCAGATAGGTTCGGATCGGGAAAGATGCCACCAGGCATACCAGAGCCACGAGGAATACGATTCCGACTGCCGTGCTGATACGCTCTTCCTTTTTCTCCTTTTCCTTCTGCTCTTTACGCCTCTGTACCTTACGGTCATATCTTGTCATGACCTTCTGTTCTGTTTGTTCTTTTTGTTCCTTATTTTCTGTAACTTTTTCATTCTTAGACATCGCTTGCATGTCTCCTTCCTAGCGTCTTAAGTCCAATGACTCCTTATTTTACCGTATTTTAGCGGAAAAAGAAAGCTATTTCACATATTTTTCAAGTTTTTCCACGATATTTTTCACACATCCGGACTCAAAAGGACTATCCAGTCCGACTTCTTTGATCATATTGGTGTAGAAATCGCTGGCGGACAGTCTGCACAGCTTCAGGTAGCTCTTCCACGCCTCGCCAAAGTCAGCATCCATCTTCACCTTATACTGCAGTGCGCAGGTCTGTGCCAGGCAGTAATCAATATAATACAGAGGATAATCGTAAATGTGCAGCTGTTTCTGCCAAAAGCCGCCCTGTCCGAAGAAAGGATCTCCCTCGTAGTCCAGATGGGGCTTGTACTCCCGCTCCAGACGGCTCCATGCCTGTTTTCTCTCCGCAGGAGTCATCTCCGGATTCTCGTAGACGATATGCTGGAACTCATCCACCATACAGCCGTAGGGGATAAATGCCGCTGCGTCCTCCAAATGCATCTCCACGTAGTCCTGCGCCCGGTCGCCGAAGAACAGGTTCATCCATTTCTCCGTGAAAAATTCCATGGACATGGAGTGGATCTCCGCGGTCTCCATACCGATATCCGCATGCTCTCTGATGGGATCCGTGCCGGACAGATATCCCTGAAAAGCATGACCGCACTCATGGGTGATAACATCCACATCGCCGCTGGTACCGTTGAAGTTGGCGAAAATAAACGGTGCGTGATAGAGGGGCAGATAGGTCATGTAGCCGCCTGCCTTTTTGGTCTTGCGTCCCAGGACGTCAAACAGCTGATTTTCCATCATGAAATCAAAAAATTCCGCGGTCTCCGGAGACAGCTCGCGGTACATTTTCTGTCCTGCTGCCATGATCTCTTCAGGAGTTCCGGTGGGTGCCGGGTTGCCATCCTTGAAATATACCTGCTCGTCGATATAACTGAGCTTGTCGAGACCCAGCCGCTGTCTTCTGCGGTCATGCAGTTTTTCCGCGAAAGGTACGAAGTACTCCTTGATCTGTTTCCGGAATGCTTCGACGTCCTTTTTGCCGTAGCAGTTACGGTTCATCCGGTAATAACCCAATTCCAGGTAATTTTCATACCCCATCGCCCTTGCCTGTGCGGTACGGTTCTTCACCAGTTTGTCGTAGATAGTATCCAGCTGCTCCGCATTTTCCAGGAAAAAGGCGCTCATTTTCTCCCATGCCTGTCTGCGAACGCTGCGGTCGGAGCTTACCAGATAGGGGCGAAGCAGGGACAGGTTCAGTTCCTTGCCGTCGAAATCGATCTTCGCGCCGGCAATAAGCTTGTCATATTCCATGGTCAGGGAGTTCTCTTCCTGCATCAGCGGGATCAGCGCTTCGCTCATGGACTTCTGCGCCAGTTCCATGTTCTTGAAAGCTACCGGACCGATCTTCTCCTCCAGATAGGCTCTGTAGGGAGAATCGAACAATTTCTTCTGATAAGCCAGCACCAGATTGCTGAACACCGGACCCTGCTCATCGTAATATTTGTGCTCTTCCTCGTAGAATTTATCGGAAGTATCGATATCGAAGCGGATATTCGCGATCGTCATCAGCGTCATGACACGGTCCGTCAGCGCATAATACTTTTTATGCACCTCGAACTGCTCCTCACCGCTCTTCGCCGCGTCCAGCTCCCGGATCAGCTCGCCCATCTCCTCCTGAACCTTGATAAAATCTATTCTCTCGTAAGGCATGTCCTGAAATTTCATAATAAAACCTTCCTTTCTGACGATTGACTAATAGTCTTATGTCACTTATCTTACCCCAAAACGCCTGGAAAGTAAAACTTTTGAATTCTTTTGCGACATTTTCTCTGCTTGCCATTACAAGTTCCTTATGATATGGTGATATTAGAAGTGATTTTTCTTCTTTCAAAAATTCTTATAGACCCGTCAGTGGTCAAAATTTTCCCTTATTACGTATTTGTTGTATTACTATACCCATTTTTACTGGCAACTTTTTAGGCGGTGGATGTATGTATTAAGAAAAATATTTTGAAAGATTTTTTGCTTGAAAATAAGAAGGAGATTGTTGATATGGTGTTTTTCGAGTATCACGCTGAGGCGGAGAAGAGAGTTATTTATAAGGATGGCGTAGAGGAAGGCAGTGCCAAATCGATTGTTCGATTATGTAAGGATTTTAACCTGTCAAAAGAGGATACCATCCACAAGTTAGAGACTATGCTCTCAATCCCTGCACAATCTGCCATTGATTATTATGATAAATTTTCAAAGGAATGGGAAAATAAATTCTCAAAAGTACAAAAAATTATGTAAAGTAACAATAATTTTAGTTATATATCGTTGCCATTATACACATTAGTGTGTATAATACAAAGGAGGAAATATTGAAACAACGAGTTCTTATTAAAAAACTCAAGCAAGCCGGGTTTTCGTTTTACCGCCACGGTGGAAACCATGATATATATATTCGTGGTGAGCAGACAGAACAAATTCCTCGACACAAAGAAGTGAATGAAGCCTTAGCTAAAGCTATTTTAAGCAAGTGGGGGATTTCCTGATTTATCTTAAGGAGGAGATATCATTGAAAAAAGTGTATCCTGTAATTTTTACAAGAACTATGGATAAAAAGGACACTATCTTGATTGAAGTTCCTGATCTGAATATTTTGACAGAAGGTTTTGGCACCGCGAACGCGATTGATATGGCAAGAGATGCGATTGGATTAAAAGGTATTACCTGCGAAGATCAGAATGAGGCTCTTGCAGAATCCAGCGACATAGGAAAAATCTCAGTTGAGCAGGGAACCTTTTACAAAGAAGGTCCCAGCTATGTATCCCTGGTAGATGTCGATTTTTCAGAATATCGAAAAAAGGTAGATACTCGTTCTGTCAGAAGAAACGTCACTCTTCCGCATTGGTTAAATGTAGAAGCGGATAAGGCAGGTATCAATGTATCTAAAGTTTTACAGGAAGCCCTTATGACGGCTTTGCAGGTGCAAAAATATTAGAAAATAAAAGGGCAGCCCGTCATGGACTGCCCTTTGGTTCTTACATAACTCAGGATTACTGTAACAGAGACAGTACGCCCTGGTTGGACTGGTTAGCCTGAGCCAACATAGCCTGACCTGCCTGAGACAGGATGTTGTTGTTGGAGTACTTAACCATCTCAGTAGCCATATCGGTATCACGGATAGCGGACTCTGCGCTGGTGGTATTCTCAACTACGTTGTCGAGGTTGTTGATGGTGTGCTCCAAACGGTTCTGAACAGCACCAAGATCTGAACGCTGCTTAGAAACTGTTTTTATTGCTTCTTTAACCTGAGCATTCAAAGTAGCATATGCCTCTGCATCACTTGTAGCATCATCCATTTCATCTACACCTAATGTGTCAATATCCATTGCTGCAATGGTAAAATCAATATGCTGTCCACTTTCAGCGCCTACCTGTAAGGAGAAAGCCCCCTGATCGCCACCAGTTCCATCCAACAGGTTCTGTTCGTTAAATGTAGTGGTCTCTGCCACACGATCAATTTCATCTCTTAACTGATTTACTTCCGCTGCAATGTAATCTCTGTCATCCTGGGTTAAAGTTCCATTTTCACCCTTTACAGCCAGTTCATTCATTCTCTGCAGCATATCATGTACTTCATTCAAAGCGCCTTCTGCAGTCTGTACCATTGAGATACCATCCTGTGCATTTGCAGATGCCTGTGTCAGACCTCTTACCTGTCTTCTCATCTTCTCACTGATGGACAGGCCTGCTGCGTCATCAGCTGCACGGTTGATCTTGTAACCGGAAGACAGTTTCTCGGTGGACTTTGCCTGAGAAGCAGTGGTCAGACCTAACATTCTGTTAGAGTTCATAGCTGTAAGATTGTGTTGTACTACCATAATATTTACCTCCTTGTATTACTGCCCAATTCCTTTTGCGGCAGTGTGCGTATCTGTTTGTGAGAAATCCTTTTCTCTCAGATACTTGTTGTTAGTTTTTTATAGTAACCGGAGTAGGAGCTTCCCTGTCGGGCCCTGACAGAATCGTTCTTCCCCCGGTTATTACCGTGTAAAATTAATGTTTGTCCGCATTTACTCTGTTGATGATTACGTTGGACTTCTTACGATATTTCTCCGGATGCTCTTCTTCCGCATAATATTTGGGAAGTTTTGCTCTCTCTTCCGGATCAGTAATCTTATTCTCCAATACCGTACTTCTTACGATGTTTACCTCTTTGGGTGCATCGATCATGATACGAAGATGGTTCTTGGTTCCTCCTAAGAACACGATCTTGATATTGTCATTGATCATCAGGTATTCTTCCGGACTAACGGTCAGACGCAGCATATACTTCAACCTCCTTGTTCTGTTCAGCCTTCCTTGCCTGCTGTTTCTCACTGATGCAACATTTTGTAATAGAATGTTGCATTTATTACATCTACATTTTTCAAGGAGGCTATTTATGAGCACAACACAACCAATCCGCAACAAACAACTTTTGCACGATTTCAAGAACTACTATCTGACTGCCCATCCAAATTTCCGTAACTACACCCTCATTCTATTCGGTCTGAACACAGCGCTTCGCATAAGCGACATCCTTCACCTCACCTGGGGAGATGTCTATTGCGCAGAACAAAGACGCTTTCACGACCATCTCCTGGTCACAGAGAAAAAAACGGGAAAAGAAACCAGAATTTTAATCAACAAAGAACTACAGAAAATATTACGATCTTATCGAAAAACACAGCTTTGCATAGATGATACCGACTACCTTTTTCCAAGTCCCAAAAAAGTAGGGACTCCTCTGTCCCGATATCAGGCATACCGCATTGTCCGCAAGGCTGCCGAAGCCGTCGGAATCGAAGACGTGATACGCTGCCACTCCCTGCGGAAGACCTTTGGCTATCATGCCTGGAAAATGGGCACACCCCCGGCACTGCTGATGGAGATCTACAATCATTCTTCTTTTCAGATTACAAAGCATTATCTTGGGATCGAACAGGATGACAAAGACGCTGTATTTCGCGATATACAGCTATGATAGCTATCATATAGATGTGATATAGCATCATAGGAAGAACGATATAACATTTTTTGTGAAAAGGGCTAAAGTTTTTCCATGATCAGCCGAAATATGTAGTGCAAGATAAAATGCAACATTCTATTACAAAATGTTGCATTTTCTTTTTTAATCATTTCATTTC
>CAVJMX010000037.1:6119-23484 GCA_963650795.1 Bacteroidales bacterium H4 | reverse complement strand
CGTTGCGGATGCCCATCTGAATAAAATAGGTGGGATCCTTGGATTTTCTGTCATACCAAATCTTCATACCTTATTATAGCACATAACACAACGCCACACAACAAATAATTTGCAAAAATTTGACAAAAAAATACCGCATTTCTGCGGTTTGTAGGGATTTTAAGGTTGATAAAGTGTCGAAGACCCGGTAAAAAGAGTTATTCTGATTTTACTATTATACGGAGAGAAAGTCCATAATATTAGAAAGATTTAAGAAATTCTGAAGAAATGGGCGAATGCCTTGATGTGAAGAAAATACAATGATATAATGTTACGGAAATGTTACACTGAAGGACTAAATGCAGAAGGGACAGATAAAATGAAAAAATTATTTAACCATACAAAGCGTCCGGAACGCAATTGGGAAGAAGACGTACAGGATGGTTACGATTGGGACGAGGAACAGGACGGCGAAGAGTATTATGCCGACGATGCGGAGTGCACCGAAGAAGATGGCGGGGAATATTATGCCGATGACGAGGAGTACGCCGGAGAAGAAGACGGTGAAGAGTACTATGCCGAAGACGGGGAATATACCGGAGAGGAAGAAGACGGCGAAGAGTACTATGCCGACGATGCGGAGTACACCGAAGAGGAAGCGGATGGCGAAGAATATTACGCCGATGATGAGGGATATACTGGAGAAGAAGATAGCGAAGAATATTACGCCGATGACGAGGAATATACCGGTGAAGAAGATAGTGAAGAATACTACGCCGATGATGAGGAGTATTCCGGAGAAGCGGATGGCGAGGAGTATTATGCCGACGAGGAAGAGTTCTATGATGAAGAAGACGGCTATGACTATGATGACGATGTAAAAGCATCTAAGAAGCAGGGAAAGAAGAAATTCGCTGTTATCTGGTCGAAATTCCTGAATATGAGTGCTATGGATCGAATCATGGCAGCCACCGGTGTGGCAGTACTGATCCTGGCAATTGTGACCGGCAGCGTGTATGCCAGCGCCCGCATGGTGGACAATCAGGTATCGGAGTTCGTCAGCGTAGGTACCCAGTTAGACGGAATCCATATGATCGGTGAGCAGGGCCTGTTAGCGGTGACAGATGCCACAGTGGCTAAGATCGCAGCAGCCAATGCAGTCGATGAAGATGACGAAGAGCAGAAGGAATACGATGAAGCTGAATACACCAACGGCGGTACCGTAGAACTGGAACTGGTCTCCGTGCAGAAGGATCTGAAGATCAAGTTTACCAATCAAAAGAGCGGAAAACTGATCTCCAACGTGCCGTTCAGCGTAACGATCACAGATCCCAACGGCAAGACGGAAACCTGGTCTGACGATGATATGGATGGTATCATCTATAAGAAGGGTATTACTCCCGGTAATTATACCGTAGCGGCAAATGCACTGTCTGATGAAAAATACAAGGATTATACATTACCTACCGGAACACAGAAGGTAGAAGTCAAGAAAGACATCGCTTACAAAAAGGTTGATGTGTCGAACGAGATCAAAAAGGAATCTGAGATCAACGCGACAAAAGAAGATACCATGAAAAATGATACTGTGGTGGAGTCTGTGCTGCAGGATACGGTACAATGGGTAGAAAGTAAGACTCTGCCGTCTACTTATCGTGAGGTTAGTAAGGATACGATTACGAATCCGGAGACAGTTGCTTACAGGGGTAACTTCCTGCGTATGGCAACTACTACATTGACACTTGCCGTGGGAGACACCACAACACTGGCACCTTCCAATAGCAAAGCAACAGATATTATATGGAGCACAAGTGATGCGGCAAAGGCAACAGTAACGGGTGGTAAGGTAACAGCTGTGGCAGCAGGAACGGTTACCATCACCTGTACCTATAAGGTTCCCGGAGAAGCAACATCTACACCGACTCCTACAGTGTCGGCAAGTCCAAGCCCTACGCCGACGATAACGCCGACTGCGGAGCCTAAAGCAACGCCTACAGCGGAACCTACAGCAACACCTACGGCAGAACCGCCCGCAGAGCCTACAGCACAACCTACGGCTACACCGGAAGAGACTCCGGCAGCATCGGAGAGTACAGAGACGACCCAGACCATGGGAAGCGGCAGCATTCCGGTAGCGTATACGCAGACCGGCAGCAGTACGCAGACAGATACCTGGGTAATCACTGTTACCGATAAGACTGCAACCGCAACATTAGATCCTGCCTCCGTAAGTGTAGCTGTAGGAGCGGAAGCAACAGCACAGATCAAAGTAACGAATTACACCGGTACGGCAACCTATAAGGTGGCTACAAAGAATGATAAAATTGCAACCGCCAGTGTGGATGCGACTGGTAAAATCACCGTCAAGGGTGTGGCAGCAGGTGACACCACCGTAACTGCTGCCGTAACCATGGGCTCCATGACCAAGACACTGGATTTGGCAGTGAAAGTAACTGCAAAAATGGCAATTACACTGGATAAGACAGCAGTGACGGTATATCCCAAGTCTACAGCTACCGTAACGGCGACCGTCAGCGGAAGCGGTACCGTAAGCGCAAGCTCCAGCGACACCAATATTGCCACTGTGTCCGTGAACGGCAAGGCAATCACTATCACCGGTGTGAAAGCCGGAAGTGTTACCGTAACTGCAGTCTACAAAGAGGGCAACAGTGAAGTGAAAGCTACCTGTACTGTAAAAGTCGGAGCTTCTAACCCCAGAGAAGATAAGACAACTGTATTAAAGGATACCAGCGGCAGACAGCTGTATGTATCAGATGGCAAGGATGGCTATAGAACTGCTTATTATGCTGATTATTACACTGCTTCCAAATTCTATATTAAAGAAGATACGAGATATACCGGATGGCAGACACTGGACGGCAAGGTATATTTCTTCAAGGCAGACGGTACCAAAGTCACTGGTGAACAGGTCATTCAGGGAGCAAAGTACAATTTCGCAAGTGACGGTTCCCTAGTAGTGGGCTCTGGCACTATGGGTATTGATGTATCCAAGTGGAACGGTACCATTGACTGGAATGCCGTGAAAAATTCCGGAGTAAATTACGTTATTATCCGAGTAGGATATCGTGGATCATCCCAGGGCGCACTGATCGAGGATCCTAAGTTCAAAACCAACATCAAGGGAGCCACCGCTGCCGGCATAAAGGTAGGCGTATACTTCTTCACCCAGGCTGTGGATGAGGTAGAAGCGGTACAGGAGGCTTCCATGGTACTGGATTGTATCAGCGGATATAAGATTTCTTATCCGGTATTCCTGGATGTGGAAAGCAGTGGCGGAAGAGGAGATGCCATCGACTCTGCGACCAGAACCGCAGTCTGCAAGGCATTCTGCAATACGATCAAGAACGCCGGATACACCCCGGGAGTCTATGCGAACAAGACCTGGCTGACTTCCAAGATGGATGCAGGAGCACTGAGTGGTTATAAGATCTGGCTGGCGCAGTATGCGGCAACGCCTACTTATACCGGAAGATATGATCTGTGGCAGTACCGGTCTGATGGAAATGTCAGCGGTATCAGCGGAAAAGTGGATTTGAATATTAGTTATTTAGGATATTAAGATCAATAAGGGATAGCACGAAGTGCGGAGAAGCCGTGTTGATATCCGGGGTCTTTTATGGTAAAATATCCCTATCTATAGCAAAAATGCGCATCCCTTGCGCAGAACGGAGAAAAAATGAGAACTTATCTGGTAACAGGTGGTGCCGGTTTTATCGGCTCCAACTACATTCACTACATGTTCAAAAAGTATGACAACGAGATCCGCATCATCAACGTGGATGCCCTGACTTATGCCGGCAACCTGGAGAACCTGAAGGATGTGGAGAAGCGCGACAACTACACTTTCGTTAAAGCAAACATCTGTGATAAAGAAGTCATCAGCAGGATTTTTGCGGAGAACGATATTGACCGCGTAGTACATTTCGCAGCAGAGAGCCATGTAGACAGAAGTATCCGTAACCCGGAGATCTTCGTACAGACCAACGTGCTGGGAACCGCAGTTATGTTAAACTGTGCCAAGGCAGCCTGGGAGCTTCCGGACGGCAGCTTCAAGGAAGGCAAAAAGTTCCTGCATGTATCTACGGATGAGGTCTACGGATCTCTTCCCGATGATGACAACGCTTTCTTCTACGAGACCACACCCTACGATCCCCACAGCCCTTACTCCGCAAGTAAGGCAAGCTCGGACATGCTGGTGAAGGCATATATGGATACCTACCATTTCCCTGCAAATATCACCAACTGCTCCAACAACTACGGACCTTACCAGTTTCCTGAGAAGCTGATTCCGCTGATCATCAACAATGCCCTGCATGGCAAGAAGCTTCCGGTCTACGGCGATGGCAAGAACGTTCGTGACTGGCTGTACGTAGAAGACCATGCGAAGGCAATTGATATGGTACAGGAACAGGGAAGACTGTTTGAGACCTACAATGTAGGCGGACATAATGAGAAGCAGAACATCGAGATCATTCACATCATCATCGAGACCCTGCAGGAGATGCTTCCGGATTCCGATCCCCGCAAGGCACATATCAATAACGACCTGATCACTTATGTGGAAGACCGTAAGGGTCATGACAGAAGATATGCCATTGCACCGGACAAGATCAAGGCAGAGATCGGCTGGTATCCCGAGACCATGTTCAAGGAAGGCATCCGCAAGACCATTGCCTGGTACTTCGAGCATGAGGACTGGATGAACAACGTGACCAGCGGAGATTACCAGAAGTACTACAATGAGATGTATGAAGAAAAGTAAAAAATACCTGTCAAATGGGAACGATGAACGTCGTTCCCATTCGGTGTGTTAAAAAACAAGTATAACAAGGAGGACTTTTATGAAAGGAATTATACTGGCGGGAGGTTCCGGAACCAGACTTTATCCCCTGACAAAAGCAATATCCAAGCAGATCATGCCCGTGTATGATAAACCCATGATCTATTATCCGCTGTCAACCCTGATGCTGGCAGATATCAGAGAGGTGCTGATCATCTCCACCCCGAGAGATCTTCCGGTATTTAAGGAATTGCTGGGAGACGGCAGCCAGCTGGGTATGCGCTTAGAGTATGCAGTGCAGGACAAACCTCGCGGATTGGCAGATGCTTTTATCATCGGTGCGGACTTTATCGGCAATGACAGAGTGGCACTGGTGCTGGGAGATAATATTTTCTACGGACAGAGTTTCTCCGCTGTGCTGAGAAGAGTAGCCGCCAGAGAAAAGGGCGCTACCATTTTCGGTTATTATGTGCGTGACCCCAGAGAGTACGGCGTCGTAGAGTTCGATGAGAACGGCAGGGCTCTTTCTATCGAGGAGAAGCCGGAACATCCGAAGAGCAATTATGCGGTTCCCGGACTGTATTTCTATGATAACGATGTAGTAGAGATCGCGAAGAATGTAAAGCCCTCCGCAAGAGGTGAGATTGAGATCACCAGCATCAACAACGAGTACCTGAACAGAGGAACCCTGCAGGTAGAGACTTTGGGACGTGGCTTTGCATGGCTGGATACCGGTAATCACGATGCTCTTTTGGATGCCGCAGATTTCGTGGCAGCCTTCCAGAAGAGACAGGGACTGTATATTTCCTGCATCGAAGAGATCGCTTTCAAACGCGGATTTATCGACAGAGAGCAGCTGCTGGCACTGGCAGAGCCGCTGCTTAAGACGAATTACGGAAAATATCTGGTAGAGGTAGCAAATGGACTCTAAGCTGCGGAAGATGGCGATTCTGGCTTCTATGGCAGTGATTCTGCTGGCGGCGCTGGCTGTGATGTATGTCAACAGAGACCAGCTGTCACCCACGTCGCAGACACCCACGACCACGCAGAATACCGTGGAGACTGCAGTGCAGGAACAGGAACAGCAGGAAGACCAGGTCGGCAATGATCTGAAAGCATTTTTAAAAGACAATACATTTTTTGATCAGGAAGTCAATCCCATCCTGGAGGCGGCGAAGGACAACAGCAACCGTCTGTCTCTGGTGGCAACCTCCATCGAAAAGGATCTGCGTATCCAGATCGTGAACAATGGGGGTACACCGGTGACCGGGGAGAGCTTCTATGTGCGCTTAGACGGCATGGGAGACTACAAGGATCTGGACCAGGACGGCGTGATCTACATCGGAGACCTGGATTCCGGTGACTATTATGTGGAGCTGCTTCCCATCGAGGGCTACAAGGTACCGGTCAGTGAGACCAGAGTCCATGTAAAGGACAAGGTGGAATATCTGGCAATCGATGATATCTCTCTGTTGATCAAGACAGAGGATGAAGTGGATGCGGACGCCGAGGACAGTGCTGTGGCAGGTGCCCTGGCGGATGCGGACAAGACGGAGATCCAGAAGCTGCAGACCACCTCGGGTAATGCGAAGGTCGGTATCGATGTCTCCAAATGGAACGGCACCATCGACTGGGATAAGGTGAAAAATGCCGGAGTGCAGTTCGCCATTGTCCGTGCGGGCTACCGCGGCTCCGTTACGGGAAGCCTGGTGGAAGATCCACAGTTTGTGGCGAATATGAAGGGTGCGGCGGCAGCCGGAATCCCGGTGGGCGTGTACTTTTTCACCCAGGCGACAGACGAGAAGGAAGCAGTGGAAGAGGCTTCTGCCGTGATCGAACTGATCAGAGACTATCGTCTGACCTATCCCGTGTTCATTGATACGGAGGGCGCCGGCGGGAACGGTCGTGCGGACGGACTGGATGCAGAGACCAGAACGCTGGTATGTGAAGCGTTTTGTCGGACCATAGAAAATGCCGGATATACGGCAGGTGTCTATGCCAGCCGCAACTGGTACAACAATAATCTGCAGACGGCAAGACTGGAAAATTATCATATCTGGCTGGCGGAATATCGCAGTGTACCGCTGTACCAGGGCTATTACAAGACCTGGCAGTATACCTCCAAGGGAAAAGTGGATGGTATCGAGGGCAGAGTGGATATGAACATAACCTATGAATAGGAAAATAGAAAATAAAGAGTGAGGATGAGATAAATGGGCAAGATAACAGTAGAAACCTGTGAAATTGAAGGATTGAAGATCATTACCCCGACGGTATTCGGTGATGCCAGAGGATATTTCATGGAGACCTACAATTATAATGATTTCAAGGCTGCGGGAATTCCGGAAGTATTTGTACAGGACAACCAGTCCGCGTCCAAAAAGGGAGTTCTGAGAGGACTTCATTTTCAGAAGCATTTTCCCCAGGACAAGCTGGTGCGCGTGATTCGCGGTGAAGTGTACGATGTGGCAGTGGATCTGCGGGAAGGTTCCAGGACCTTCGGACAGTGGTATGGGGTACTTCTGTCAGAGGAGAATAAGAAGCAGTTCTTTATTCCGAGGAACTTCGCACATGGTTTCCTGGTATTGTCCGATTATGCGGAATTCTGCTATAAATGTACCGATTTCTATCATCCCGATGATGAGGGCGGTATTGCCTACAACACACCGGATATCGGCGTAGCATGGCCCATTCCCGAAGGCATGGAGCTGACCTTGTCCGAGAAGGATACCAAGTGGGGCACACTGGAACAGTACATGAAGGAAAAAGAGCATGAAAAAGAGTGTGAAAATAAGTAAAAAGACGGGAATTGCCCTGTTCGTGACGGCGGCAGTCATCATGGCTCTGCTCATCGTATTCCATAAGAATCCGGGTCCTGCTGTGGATCAGAGCCAGGAACTGGCGAAAAAGATCAGCTCCTGTGTCGTCATTGCAGCGGCATGCTTTGCGTTTATCCACTGGTATGATAAATTTATCGGGCTGCCGGTAGAGCTGTTCCAAAATCGCCATCTGATCTGGAAGCTGGCGAAAAACGATTTTAAAAAGCGATATGCCGGATCCTACCTGGGTGCGGTATGGGCGATGGCACAGCCGGTGGTTACAGTGGCGATGTACTATATCGTGTTTGATAAGATCATGGGAAATACCAGCACGCCCCTGCGGGAAGGAGTGGAAGTACCTTTTGTACTTTTTCTTACGGCGGGACTGGTGCCCTGGTTCTATTTCAGTGAGGCATTGAACAACGGTACTAACGCGTTACTGGAGTACAACTACCTGGTGAAAAAGGTGGTATTCAAGATCAGTATCCTGCCGATCATCAAGATCATTGCAGCTACCTTTATCCATGTATTTTTCGTGTGCCTCTTACTAATCGTGGCAGCGATCTACGGGTATTATCCCACCATATATACGATACAGATCGTGTATTACAGCTTCTGCCTGTTTATCTTTGTACTGGCACTGAGCTATACGACCTGCGCGGTCGTGGTATTTTTCCGGGATCTGTCCCAGATCATCAGCATCGGACTGCAGATCGGCATGTGGGCAACCCCTATTTTGTGGAACCTGGATGCACTGTCTCCGAAGTGGATCATGATCCTGAAGCTGAATCCACTGGTATATATTGTCAACGGTTACCGCAGTGCCATCTATGAGGAAGAGTGGTTCTTCCAGGATTTCTTTTCCACGATGTATTTCTGGATCGTGACAGTCGTATTGTTTGGACTGGGAGCTGTGATTTTCAAGAGACTGAAAGTGCATTTCGCAGACGTATTATAACAAAATCATCATGTAAATGGAGAGACTTGTGGGGAGGATCTGCATTGCAAAACTGTTTCGGGGGGAACAGAAAGGGTGAAATTCATTGAAGGGAGTTATGGAAAAACTCAAAAAAGCATGTTTATGGAAGCCGGGGGAAAAACTTCTGGCGGTCGGATTCTGCCTCCTGTTATTGGCAGCACTGATCCCACTGTTTCGGCTGACGATTTATGCGGTTCCTTATTATGACGATTATAACTTCGGAAGATTTGCGAGAGCTGCCATGGAGCAGGAGCAGTCGAAATGGGCGGCGTTCTCCGGTGCCCTGGACTGCGCCAGAACCCAGTGGTATGCGTGGCAGGGAACCTATTCTTCCATCTTTTTCATGACTTTAATGCCGGCAATCTGGGGAGAGCAGTATTACTTCCTGGGTCCGGTGTTCATTCTGTTACTGCTTTTGGCAGGGAGTATGGTATTTACCTATGTGATCCTGAGGAAAGTCTTCGGAATGGAGAAATGGATCAGCCTGGCAATTCAGGCGGTGATCACGATAGTGGAATTTATGTTTATCTACTCCGCACAGAGTGGTTTCTACTGGTATAACGGCGGAATTCATTACGTGGGAATGCACGGGTTCTGCCTGCTCTTTTTAGCGGTGGCAATCTGCCTGGAGAGAGCAAAGAGCAGAACTTCTACCGGACTGCTATTCACCGCATCGGTGCTACTTGCCATGATCACGGCGGGAAGCAATTTCGTGACAGCACTGCAGGGACTGCTATGCCTGGTAACGATCCTGTTCGTCAGCGTGGTACTGGAACATCGTAAAATGGGTCTGTGGCTGCTTCCGGCTACTGTGGTATATATCATCGGTTTTGGACTGAATGTGACAGCCCCCGGCAATTCCGTACGGGCGCAGAGCTATGTGGGCTGGGGTTACGGACCGTTAGAGTCTATCGGCAGATCCTTTTTGGAAGCCGTGAAGCACATTCCGGAGTATACCGGATTGGTGGTTCTGACCGTGATGCTGTTACTGCTGCCTCTGATCTGGCAGGCAGTGAAAAGCACAGATTACCGCTTCCGTTATCCAGGTGTGATTTTCGCCGGGTCTTTCTGCCTGTATGCCACGGGCTATACGCCAAGCCTCTATTCCCTGGGACATGCGGGATTGTCCAGAACCTTAAATGCAGTAAAAATCACGTATTTAATGCTTTTATTTTTAAACGAGATCTACTGGTGCGGCTGGTTTAAGCAGGTACTGGAAAAAAGAGCTGCGCAGAAGACCGCACAGAAGCTGCTTACACGAAAAGGTGCTGCGGTCTGGTGGTTCTATGTGATCATCGGAGTGATGTGCCTTATGATTTTTAAGGCATCCCCCAATCAGGCGGGTCACTATTCTTCTTACGGTGCCTATTATTATATCCACACCGGGGAAGCCTATAATTTCCATCAGGAATATCTGGAACGGGTGAAGAGACTGTCGGGTATTGCGAAGAACGTCCACCTGCCGGCATACCGGTTCAAACCATGGTTTTTGTGCATGGGAGATATCTCCGAGGATGCAAGCAATGAAGCCAATCGTTCCCTGGCAATGTGGTACGGCAAAGACAGCGTAACGCTGATAAGCGAGGATTAGAAATTTATGCAGGACAAGCAGGATAAGAGAAAACTGGCGATCGAGGTTGATAATGTCCAGAAAATCTATAAATTATATGACAAGCCTTCGGATCGTCTGAAGGAAGCTTTTGGATTGGGCAAAAAGACCAAGCACAAGCTCCACTATGCCCTGAAGGGTGTGGATATGAAGATCTATCAGGGAGAAACTGTGGGAATCATCGGTACCAACGGTTCCGGTAAATCCACCATCCTGAAGATTATTACCGGCGTATTAAATCCCACTTCCGGACGGGTACTGGTGAACGGTCGTATTTCCGCATTACTGGAACTGGGTGCCGGATTCAATATGGAATATAACGGCATCGAGAACGTGTACCTGAACGGTACCATGATGGGCTTCTCCGAAAAAGAGATCGAGGCAAAGCTGCCGGAGATCTTAAGCTTTGCGGATATCGGAGACTATGTCTACCAGCCGGTGAAGACGTATTCCAGCGGTATGTTCGTCCGTTTGGCATTTGCCGTGGCAATCAACATCGAGCCGGAGATCCTGATCGTGGACGAAGCACTGAGTGTCGGCGACGTCTTTTTCCAGGCAAAATGTTATCATAAATTTGAAGAGTTCAAGAAAATGGGCAAGACCATCGTCTTCGTAAGCCATGATCTGAGCAGCATCAGCAAATACTGTGACCGCGTCTACCTGCTGAACCAGGGAAATATTCTGGGAGAAGGCAGCCCCAAGGCGATGATCGATACTTACAAGCGGGTACTGGTGGGACAGTATGACGAGGCGGAAGCCGCCGGAGAAGAAGCAGGCAGCCTCTTGGATGATGAAGATCTGCAGAGAGCCGCCGCGAAAAAGGCGGACGGAAGCACAAAAGAAGCCGCAGAGGCTTCCATGGAGGCAAAGGGACAGAATCCCAACGCCCTGGAATACGGCACAAAACAGGCGCAGATCGAGGAATTTTACATCACGGATGACAGAGGAGTTCCTACCAATGCGATCCTGAAGGGCAGCATATTTACGATTCACATGCGCGTGCGTTTTATGGAGCATATTCCGGCACCGATTTTTGCGTTTTCCGTGAAAAATGTTATCGGTGTGGAGATCACCGGTACCAACACCATGATCGAGAAAGCTTTCTTAGACAGTGTGGAAGCGGGAGATGTGAAAAATATCACTTTTACCCAGAAGATGAATCTGCAGGGCGGCGAGTATCTGCTGTCGCTGGGCGTGACCGGTTACAATCAGGATACCTTCGAGGTCTATCACAGATTGTACGATGCCCTGAACATTACGGTGGTGTCGGATAAAAACACCGTAGGTTATTATGATATGGATTCCGATACGAAAGTATGGGATGCGGAGGAGAAGTAAGGAATGACAGAGACCATCGGCAAAGTAACACTGAACCTGGATAAGTATCCCGGAGAGGATTATTACTGTGACGGCAGTGTGGAGGACGAGATCTTAGACATCGTAAAAAAATACAGCACCGTGGAATACGACCGGATCATTGCGGAGAGAAAAGAATGGCCGATTTTGTATCATCTGTCTGCCCTGCGGGAAAATATCGTAGATTTCCTCCCGATGAAAAAAACGGATAAAGTGCTGGAGGTCGGCAGCGGCTGCGGCGCCATTACGGGAGCACTGTCGAAAAAGGCAGGCGAGGTGACCTGCGTGGATCTCTCGAAAAAGCGCAGTCTGATCAATGCGTACCGGCACAGTGAGTGTGAAAATGTGACGATTCATGTGGGCAATTTTACGGATGTGGAGCCGGAGTTACCCACAGATTATGATTATATCTGTCTCATCGGTGTCTTCGAGTACGGACAGGCATACATAGGCGGCAAGACGCCTTATGAGGATTTTCTGAAGATTCTGCAAAAGCACCTGGCACCGGAGGGCAGGATCGTTATTGCTATCGAGAATAAATACGGCCTGAAATATTTCGCCGGCTGCAAGGAAGATCATCTGGGAGACTGGTTCTCCGGAATCGAAAATTATCCGAACGGCGGCGTAGTTCGTACCTTTTCCCGGAAAAAACTGGAGAAGATCTTCGATGCCTGCGGCGTGGGAGAGCGGAGCTTCTATTATCCGTATCCCGATTATAAATTTATGACGACGGTCTATTCCGACGCATATCTCCCAGGACGGGGAGAACTGTCCAATAATCTGCGGAATTTTGACCGCGACAGAATGCTGTTATTTGACGAAAAGAGCGCTTTCGACGGCATCGTGGAGGAGGGACTGTTCTCTGTATTTTCCAACTCTTACATGGCGGTCATCGGCAAGCCCCTGGAACTGAAATATGCAAGATACTCCAATGACCGCACGGAAAGCTTCCGAATCCGTACAGAGATCTTACGGGATGAAAAGGGACAGCCCACGGTACGGAAATATCCGCTGACAAAGGAAGCGGAAGGGCATGTGCGCCACATGGCGGAAGCTTATGAGAAATTGAAAAAGCGCTATGCAGGAAGCAAGCTGGATGTCAATGTCTGCCACCTGGGAGAGGAGGAAGGCATACCTTACGCGGAATTTGAATTCGTGCCGGGGAGACCTTTGTCGGAGCTGATGGACGAATGCCTGGACCGACAGGATGTAGAGGGCTTCCATGAACTGTTTGCGGAGTACCTGGAGCGGGTAGGCTGCGGGGAAGAGACACCGGTAGCGGATTTTGATTTGATCTTTGCCAATATTTTAGTAGACGGAGATCACTGGACACTGATCGACTATGAGTGGACCTTTGACCGTGCCATCGATACGAAAGCACTGGCATTTCGTGCCATTTACTGTTATGTGCTGGAGAATGAGAGGCGGAATGCCCTGGAACTGGATCGGATCCTGGATCGCCTGGAGATTACGGAAAATGAGGCGAGACAGTACAGAGAGCAGGAAATGGAATTCCAGAAATATGTTACCGGACAAAAGCTGTCCATGGGAGAACTGCGGAATCTCATAGGCGGTGAGATCTATCAGCCCACTGAGTGGATCGGGCGCTTCCGCCAGACAGAAGGAGAGCTCCGGGTACAGATCTACGAGGACAAGGGACAGGGATTCTCCGAGGAGAATTCTTATTTTCCGGAGAATGTTTATGCAGAGGAGAAGCAGGCGGAGTTCACGGTATCGTTTGATGGCAACGTGCATTCCCTGCGGTTGGATCCCGCTATGTGTTCCTGCATGTGCAAGATCCGGGAGCTGACCATGAACGGTCAGCCGGTGCCCCTGCAGGAGAAAAAGGTATTTATTACCAACGGCAAAATATTAAAATCCGCAGACGGCGCGGAGCATCCCAGCATCGTATTCCCCACGGAGGATCCGAACATGACCATCCGGGTAGATGCCCTGAACCGTCAGGCACAAAACAGCCTGTCCGTAAAAATGGAGATCGTACCGGTTCCCCTGGTGATGGCACAGGATATGGCAGGTGCGGCGAAAAAGTTTTTCTAAGGAGACAAAAAAGCTTGGGCATTCGGATCGCAGTAAAGCAGATGCTTGTCAGACAACAGGATAAAAAATATGAAGTGGAGCTTGCAAAGCGCCGGGTGACCTATGAACAGTGGGCAGCAGAGCAGGAGGCAGCAAGACCTGCGGTTCCCCCGGTGGAAACCGCCCAGGAGTTCGTCATCGTGAGACAAAAAAGGGGCAGACTGGCGGAGAACGCCGAGGAACGAATCTGCGCCTTTTTCGGACAGCATCCGGAGGTGGAGATCCTCTACGGAGATGAAGATTTATGGGCAACAGGTGCAGAACGCACCACTCCCTGGTTCAAGCCCTGCTGGTCGCCGGATACTTACCGGTCGCAATTTTATCCCGGCAGCGTGATCGCTGTGCGGAAAAATCTGCTGGAAGAAGCCGGAGAAAAGGCAGAGCATGAGATCTGCTTCGATACTGCGAAAGAGATTCGTGCGCTCATGGATCGACTGATTTGGTCTGCCGGAGGATTTAAGAGAGACTGCCACAGTATTGCGCATATGGAGGAGATTCTGTTCCATGGGGACTGGACGGAGAGCCGGGAAGGAACTCCCTGGGAGGAATATCAGACCGCGGGAGAGTCTGACTGGTTGCGAACAGAACTTAAAAAGCAGGCAGAATACATTCCCACAGAGCACAAAGTATCAGTGATCATTCCCTCCAAGGATAATCCGCAGGTGCTGGAGAACTGTCTGCGCTCCCTGACGGGACGTTTAAGAAGTGGGATTCCCATGGAGATCCTGCTGGTGGACAACGGCAGCAATGAGGAGAATCGCAAAACGATTGAAAAGTTATTAGAAGAATTACGTCCCCGGACAGCGGGAATCCAGTATCTCTATGAGCCGGCGGAATTTAATTTTTCCGCCATGTGTAATCTGGGAGCAGAGCATGCTGATGGGGATCTGCTGTTATTTTTAAATGATGATATCGAAGTCTGTGAGGATGACTGGCTGGAACGGATGGCAGAGAGAGCCCTGCAGCCCTATGTGGGCAGTGTGGGGCTGAAGCTGTATTATCCGGATTCCGTGAAGATCCAGCATGACGGTATTGTGAATCTGCCGGTGGGACCGGTACATAAGCTGCAGTTCATGGAGGATGACAGAAACTATTACTTCGGACGCAACCGTTTTATCTGTGATTGTATTGCAGTGACCGGTGCCTGTCTGTTGCTGCGGGCGGAGGTATTCCGGGATGCCGGGGGCTTCCGGGAAGCACTCCGGGTAGCCTACAATGATGTGGAGCTGGGCTTCCGGCTGGTGGAAATGGGATATTGCAATGTGGTACTGAATGACCGGTATGCGTATCACCATGAATCCTTAAGCCGTGGCAGTGACGAGACACCGGAGAAAATGCGGCGCCTGGCAGAAGAGCGGGAACTGCTCTACCAGATGCATCCGGAGTTTCGGGGAGAGGACCCTTATTATCCCATGGGATTAAACAGAGAAGGGCTGGACAGCCGGATCGTACCGGCATATGTGACCGACCGGAATATTTTACAGGAACCGGCATGGAACAGTGCGGACAGGGGGAAAGTACTTGGTAATGCCAGACAGGATGATTGCCTGATGGCGCGGGTAGAGACTGCCGGACCGGAGCGGATCCAGGGCTACAGCGTGATCCTCGGAGATGACAATGCCTGCTATGAAAAATATCTGCTGTTATTACCGGAGGAGACGGGAGAGCCTGTGTGGTCTATGAAGCTGTTACCTGCTTACCGCCAGGAACTGGAAGAGAATCTTCCGGATCAGAAAAATGTGGCGCTGGGCGGATTCTGTGTGGCGCGCGCCGGAGAGAAGCTGCCGGTGGGAACTTACGCCATTGCTGTGCTTGCGGTAAATCGGGTCAGCGGATTGCGGCTGTGGAATACTACGGGAAAATATTTGACGGAGGAAAAACATGTCTGAGATCAATTATAAAGAAGCCTACGAGAGAGAGCACGAGAAATGTGCGGATCTGGCAGATAAGATCGTAGTGCTGGAATCGGAGAAAGAGGATCTGCAGTTCAAGCTGGACCGGATCAAGAAAAATAAATTCTGGAAAGCCACGGGTCCGGCGAGAAGTCTGATCCATTTCGCACAGAGACAGAAAGACCGTCTGTCTCATTGCGGCGGATCGAAGGACATCCTGCGCAAGATCCGTAATAAGAGTCACCAGAAGAGCCTGATGGAGTCCTACGGAACCGGAAGCTTTCCCGATGCAGCGCAGAGAAAAAAAGAGGAAGAGACGATATTCCCTTATATGCCGAAGATCAGTATTCTGGTTCCGTTGTGGAACAATAAGAGAGAGTTCCAGATCCAGATGTTGGACTGCGTCATGAACCAGACCTATCCTAACTGGGAGCTGTGTCTGGCGGACGGTTCCGACGCGGAGCACTCCTATATCGAGGAACTCTGCAAGGAGTACGCGGCGAAGGCGAATGGTCGTATTGTCTATAAGCACCTGGATCATAACGGCGGTATCTCCTATAACACCAACGAATGCTACAAGCTGGCTACCGGAGATTATATCGGACTGTTTGATCAGGATGATATTCTGCATCCTTCTGTATTATATGCCTATGTGAAGGAGATCAACGAGCAGGGTGCGGATTATCTCTACTGTGATGAGACTACGTTCAAGGAAAATGATATTAACAAGATGCTGACCATGCATTTTAAGCCGGACTATGCGCCGGACAATCTGCGGGCGAATAACTACATCTGCCATTTCAGCGTTTTCTCCAGAAAGCTGTTAGAGGGAGAGGAACTGTTCCGTACCGCATTTGATGGTGCCCAGGATCACGATATGATCCTGCGTCTGACTGACAGAGCGGAAAAAATCGTTCATGTTCCCAGATTGATGTACTACTGGAGAAGTCATGAGGGCAGTACCGCCGCCAGCATTGATGCGAAGCCCTATGCCATCGAGGCGGCAAAGGGTGCCGTGGCGGATCATCTGAAAAAGCACGGATTCAAGCATTTTCAGATCACCAGCACCAGAGCCTGTGCCACTATTTTCCGGATCCGGTATCAGATCTTAGGAGACCCGAAGATCTCTATCGTGATCGCCAACAAGGATCATGTAGAAGACCTGAAGCGCTGCATTACTTCGATTCAGAAGAACAGCACCTGGAACAATTACGAGATCATCATAGTGGAAAATAACAGCGCCACACCGGAGATTAAGGACTATTATTCCCAGCTGTTAGAACTGTCAGGCACTGATTCCTACGAGGAAAAACGCAAGCTACATACGGTCTGCGGCCATGACGGCGGCATTCTGCACAGCGAGGACGGACGCATTTCTGTGGTGACCTATCACGGGGACTTTAACTACTCCGCAGTGAATAATCTCGGCGTATCCTATGCCACCGGAGAATATATCCTGTTGCTGAACAATGATACGGAGGTCATTACCGCCAACTGGATGGAAGAGATGCTGATGTATGCCCAGAGAGAGGATGTGGGTGCCGTAGGTGCCAAGCTGTACTATGCGGACAAGACGATCCAGCATGCCGGCGTGGTCATCGGGCTGGGAGCACACCGTACCGCGGGACATACCCATTACCGCATTCCGGTACAGAACCTGGGCTACATGGGACGTCTGTGTTATACCCAGAACGTCACAGCTGTGACCGGTGCCTGCCTGTTGGTGAAAAAGAGTCTGTATGAACAGGTGGGAGGTCTGGATGAGAGCTTTGTAATCTCTCTGAATGATGTGGATTTCTGCCTGAAGCTGCGTGCTTTGGGGCTGTTAAATGT